>JACQWH010000004.1 GCA_016209345.1 Candidatus Uhrbacteria bacterium | reverse complement strand
GGAGGCGGGAATCCAGACTAAAAATAAATCCTTATAAGGAAATACCATAGCTATAGACTGGATCCCGGCCTGCGCCGGGATGACAATGCTTTAGCGATTTTAGGAGAGTAAAGATGCACCGGTTTTATTGCGTAGATAACCTCTACCTAGAGTCTCTATTATACCACAAAAAGAGAGCCCTTACAAGCCCTCTTTTTTCAACTGCTCAAGAAGTTCTTTCTGTTTTTTGTATAATGATTTTGGCGGTGCCACATCTACTTGCGCGATGAGCGACCCGCGGCCGTTTTTATTCAAATAGTGAACACCAAGATTAGCAAGCCGAAATTGCGTGCCTGACTTCGTGCCGGCAGGTACCTTCATGTCGACCTCGCCGTCCAGCGTATCAATGGGAATGGTGGCACCAAGAATGCTATCCGTTATTTTCAGCGGGACCGTACAATACAGATCTGCGCCCTGGCGCACAAAGCGCTTGTCTGGCTTAACGCGCATACGGATAAACAAATCCCCAGAAGGCATGCCGTGCTGGCCCGTGTCACCCTCGCCGCGCAAACGAATTGTCTCTCCGTCATCAATGCCCGCAGGGATGGACACGGACAACATGACATCTTTGCGCGTCCGCCCTTCCCCGTGACACTCCTTGCATGATTTTTCAATAATGGTGCCCGTACCTTTGCATGGTGCGCAGGGCGATGCGGTTTGCATGGCACCGAAAATGGAACGCTTTATCGTCACCACCTGTCCGCTTCCATTGCATGGCTTGCAGGTAGGGCGCGGTGATCCTTTCTCGGCACCGGTGCCGGCGCACTGCACGCAGGATACCTGACGGGAAAAGCGCACGTCTTTTTTCTCGCCAAATGCCGCCTCGCGAAAATCTATTGCGAGTTCAAGCTGTAGATTCGCGCCCCGGGATTGCTGTGACGATCGCCGTCCCCCGCCAAATCCGAACATATCGCCGAACATTTCACCAAGATCGCTCATGTCAAACTCAACGCCGTTATTGAAACCGAATCCTGACTGTTGCGCGTAATCCTCCCATGAATGTCCATGCGATCCCCCACCATACTTGTCGAAATCAGCGCCGAACTGATCATACTTCTTCCGCTTCCCGTCATCGGAAAGCACCTGGTATGCTTCGTTTGCTTCTTTGAATTTCGTTGCATCTCCCCCTTCCTTATCAGGGTGGTGCTGATGCGCAAGTTTGCGGAATGCTTTTTTTATTTCGTCACTGGTGGCATTCGTTGAAACGCCTAGAATCGCGTAGTAGTCCTTCTTCACTTTTGTTGAATTACGAGTTACGATTTACTAGTTACGAGTTACGATTTGCTATTCCTTCTTCTCAAAATCCGCATCAATCGGCCCCTTTTCATCCGCTCCGGGCTGTTGAGCAGTGCCGGTTCCCGCTTCGCCCGACTGTGCGCTCGGGGCCTCGCCCGTACTCGGCTGCTGGTACAAGGCGCTACCTATCTTTGAGACAACCTGATTAACCTCGTCAAGCGCAGTACGAAGCGCGGCAGCGTCATCACCGTCTTTCACTTTTTTCAACGCCTCCACTTTTCCCTCTATGTCTGTTTTCACGTCGGCGGGAATTTTGTCGGCATATTCTTTCAATGTCTTTTCCGTCTGATATACGATGCTGTCCACGGTATTTTTCAGATCAATCAATTCGCGTTTCTTTTTATCCTCTGACGCGTACATCTCCGCTTCTTTTTGCATGCGCTCAACCTCTTCTTTTGACAAAGTCGTCGAGGCCGTAATAGTAATCTTCTGCTCCTTGCCGCTTGCCTTGTCCTTTGCCGATACGTTCAAGATGCCATTTGCGTCGATGTCAAATGTCACTTCAACTTGCGGCACGCCGCGCGGTGCGGGAGGGATCCCGTCGAGAATAAATCTGCCGAGCGATTTGTTATCCACCGCCATTTCGCGCTCTCCTTGCAGCACATGCACTTCCACCGATGTCTGATTATCCGCGGCGGTCGAGAAAATCTGCGACTTGGATGTCGGAATCGTGGTATTTCTTTCAATCAGCTTGGTCATAACGCCGCCAAGCGTTTCAAGGCCCATCGAAAGCGGAGACACATCGAGAAGCAGGACATCTTTCACTTCTCCCTGCAGCACGCCGGCCTGGACCGCGGCGCCAACGGCAACCACCTCATCGGGGTTTACCGAGACATTCGGTTTCTTTCCGAAGAACTTTTCAACGGTCTGCTGGACAAGCGGCATGCGCGTCATACCTCCGACCAAAATGATTTCATTGATTTGATTTGACTGGAGGCCCGCGTCGGCAAGGGCTTTGCGGCACGGTTCGAGTGTTTTCTGCACAAGCCCGTCAACAAGCTCCTCAAGTTTTGAGCGGGAAAGTTTGAGCACTAGATGTTTGGGCCCTGATGCGTCCGACGTGATAAACGGCTGATTGACTTCCGACTCGCTGGCTGTGGAAAGCTCATGCTTTGCTTTTTCCGCCGCCTCTTTCAGACGCTGCAACGCGAGCTGATCTTTGGATAAATCAATGCCGCTCTCTTTTTTGAACTCATCAATAATCCAGTTGATGATAATCAAGTCAAAATCATCGCCGCCAAGATGCGTGTCGCCGTTTGTTGCTTTTACTTCCACGGTGTCATCGGCGACCTCCAGCACTGACACATCAAATGTGCCTCCACCAAGGTCGTAGACGACTATTTTTTCATCTTTCTTTTTGTTAAATCCATACGCAAGCGCGGCTGCTGTCGGCTCGTTGATGATGCGCTTCACGTCGAGTCCCGCTATTTTTCCGGCATCCTTTGTCGCCTGGCGCTGCGAGTCGTCAAAATATGCCGGTACGGTAATGACGGCCTCGGTAATTTTCTCACCCAGACGATCTTCGGCATCGCTTTTCAGCTTCTGCAAAATCATTGCGGAGACCTCTTGGGCCGAATACTCTTTGCCGCCCATGCCCACCTTCACCCCATCACCTGACTGCACGATTTTATACGGCACAAGCTTAATGTCGCGCTGCACTTCGGTATCGCCAAAGCGGCGTCCAATGAGGCGCTTCACCGAATAGATTGTGTTTTCCGGATTTGTCACCGCCTGACGCTTTGCGAGCAGGCCCACCAACCGCTCTCCGGCCTTGCTCATCGCGACTACCGACGGCGTTGTGCGATTGCCTTCTTTGTTTTCCAGCACCTTCGGCTCTCCCGCCTCAATCACCGCCATGCAGGAGTTTGTTGTTCCAAGGTCAATACCTAATATCTTCGACATAGTATATTTTGATTAATATGTTATGGATTTCTTATTATGTAGAATTACGAATTATTTTGCTTCTTGTTCACGATGACTTTTGCAGGGACGATGACGGTGCCGCGGAAGGTATAGCCGGGACTGACCTCCTGCGTAATGACTCCGTCCTCCTGCGTATCAATCCGTTCCTCGCCGACAGCGTAATGTTTAGTCGGATCAAATGGAACTCCGATGACACTCTCAGCGTATTCTTCGACACCCAATCCCTTTATCATTTCCTTCATTTGCTTATAAATCTGCTCAATGCCCTTCACCCACTCGGAATTTTTCAAATCATCGGGAAGCATTGAAAAGGCCTTTTTAAAATTACCAAGAATCGGGATGTTTTGGGCGGCCGATGTCATCATTGCAAGGCCGTTCAGCTCGTCCCTTCGCTTCTCCGAATCGTTCTTGAAATTGATATAATCGGCCTTTGCGCGTTTCCAGCCGTTCAAATTCTCCTCATTCTGTTTTGTGAGTTCTTTTATTTTTTCATTGAGTTCTTCAATTTTCTTGAACGCACCTTCCAGTGTAAGCGTGTCGTCGGACATAAAAATTAGGGTATAGGGATTAGGATCTAGGGGTTAGTGGCTTATGGTGAGGGATTGGAGGAGAGCCATGTTTTTGCCATAGTTCATGCGTAATGGGCCTATCAGCCCGACCATCACGGGTTTGCCCTTCAACGTCGTCGCTACCGCAAGGACGCTGCACGTTTTTCCAAAATGTTTAGCGTCACCGATAAACATGCGGGGTTCACAAGAAAGCTCTTCATTGATTGACTCGAGCCGCTCTTCAAGCGTATCAAGAATGCCAACGATTTCTTCCATGAAATCTGGGTCATCGAATTCCGGTTTTCCGGAAAGATTTTGTATGCCGGATGTCACGGCGTATGCGCCGATTGCAACGAACGCAATCTCACCGGAAATATCAGCCAACGCGCGAGAAATGTCTTTCAGAGAGCTCGGCGAGGTATCGGCAAGCGACTGGATTGTTTGTTCAAGATGCGAAACCGCCCGTTGCGAAAGACGCGCCGGACGCAGGTGCTGAATGTACAAACGATATCCCTGCTTTGTCGGGACACGACCCGCTGAGGTGTACGGCTGAAACATGTAGCCGGCCTCTTCCAGGAGCGCCATTTCATTGCGAATGGTTGCCGTGCTCCAGGCAAGGCGATACCGCTCCACCAGCATAAGCGAACCAACCGGATGGGCAGAAGAAATATACTCATCCACCAGCTGGGTCATCAGTTCTATTTTTCTTTCGTCAATCATGGGGGAGGTTTCAGTGGTCAGTGATCAGGGATCAGTGATCAGGGATCAGTGGTCAGGGATCAGTGGTCAGGGATCAGTGGTCAGCAATTACTGAAACCTGACACCTGACACCTATAACCTGACACCTATAACCTGACACCTTGCGTTTAGCACTCGGATACCGAGATTGCTAAAAGTATAGAACACTGATAAATTGTGTCAAGCCCCCACGTAAAAAGGAAGAAGATCGTCGCCAAGGTGGAAACGATCTTCGAGAGTGGGGATTCAATGGTGCTGATGCACGGTTCGCGAATTACTCCGCAAACACTGTCTGATGACAGTCATTGAACCCTTGAAGTCCCAAGACCTGGACAAGAGCCGTGCACTCGGCCCCGCGCGACCAGAGCCGAGCGCAGAAATCAAATTGATTAGCGATCGTCGACCTCATCACCGCCCGGGACTTGGTCTGGGTCGCCGAAGCACCCCCACGACTCAAGCAAGGATTCCGCACCCTGCTCACGGTCCGGGATCAGGATCCGGACTCCTACCCGAAGGGCGTTATACTCTGGCGAGGTAGGCAAGGTATTACCGTCTGGACCCACGGGTATGCTTGGCGCGTAGGCCGCATGCAGCATCTTCTGTCTCCCTGCATTCTCGAATTCTCGAATCTCCCCTTCGATATCAGCAAGGCGCTCGCTCTGCGCGGGCGCCAGCTCACCGAGGATCTGTTCCTGGATTCTGTACTGCCTACGGAGTTCATAGAGCTCGCGTAATCTCCCGCTCATTTGGGGATACCCTCCACCTATCTTCGCGACAAAAAACAGTCGCTGCTAACATATTGAATATATCAAAAAAAAAATACAAAGAAAAGAGGTAAAAAAGATTATTCGGGGGTCGCGCGTAGCGTACCCCCGAACTAACGACCTACCGGTTTTTTTGCCGAGCAGACGCCCGAAATCTGCGCCATGCGCGCCGCCGAGCATCCTTGGTCCACTGCGCCTGCCTTCTGACACGCGCAACGAACCTAACAATCGCCCTACTCTCTATGAAGCAGCCGTACGTCCTGACAATTTGGGCGAGTTGCTCCATCGTGGGCAATCGGCAAGGTCGCCCCGTGTGGAGTTCCTGAACAAACTCGGCTTCACTGGTGCCGAGCTCGCGAGAAACTTCCATGTGCCCCCCCTAATCGCTTCCTTACCGCCGATATCGTTATCCGCGCAATCGATCTTCCCTCCAAAAGAGCATATCTGCGCGCTCAGTTGATCGTCAGTAAAAAAATACGCCTTTTTCCAAGAGCGTATTATTTCACCAATGATCAGATGTATAGTTCTTTCCTGCCGCAATGGCTGCCAAAAAGGCGCGTATTCCCAGTTCATCCTTCCTGTCATGTTCGGTGACTGTTGTATAATAGCGCTGGGCAATCTTCGTGCTTCCGCGCGCATACGCGGTATGGCCAAGACCTATAAGCGTGCGCAACGCCGGACGATCGTGAGGATGGCTCCAGGAAAGTGTCGCGGGCCATGTATGGCGATAGTATTCTTTCAACAAATGCTCCGCCTCCTTGTACCAGCGCCATGCGTCAAAAAAGTCCTTATGCGCGCGACTCACCGCTCCAAGCCCGTTGTGGGCTTCGATACTGTCAAAGACGGTCATGTGCGGATCTCTCTCATGGTCAAGCACATGCTGAAAATGGTGCTCTGCTTTTTCCAGATTGCCTGTCTCAAAAGCGCCCCACCCCTCTTCAATATCGCTGTTGTATTTTGACCGAAGATAACTGAGAAGCATACGAGTAGGATTCCTCTTATTCCTTACTTTTTTTCAAAAAAAACCATCCACCCCCAAGAAAAAGAATGGTACATACGACCGCCAGGGCTATGCCCATTCGCACCGGATCATTCTGATACCCGGCAAGTGGGGCTTTCTGTGAGAATCCCTGCTGCTTGTCCTGACGCTGTATCGGTGCGGTGCTTGTCTCTTCCTGCCCGGGAAGCGGAACAAGCTCCCGTCCGACCGCCTCGCCAAGCACGGCTTGTTTCGGTGTAAGCGCAGGGGGTACTATCGCTCGTTGAACAACCTGCGTGGCTGGCGCTGCTTCGCCTATGCTTTTTTTCGGAACAATTTTCTGCACTGTCGCAGGAGTGCGTACCGATGGATTCACGGGTAATTTCGGCGTGAGCTTTTCTGCAATGTTTGCCGCGATTGAAGAAATTGTCGTTTTTTTCTGTGCGGCGACTGACTGCGCTTGCTGTGAAGCGGCAGGAGTGAGGACAGCACCCGACGCGCCCTGCTGCGCCGTTGGGGCAGATGCGGGCGCCTGGACAGCAGGCGCAGGCAATGGTGGACGCTTTACAATCGCCATCATTGGCGTGACGTATGTATTGTTTGTCGTATTCTGATCGGTGCCGTTCGTCTCAATCTTTATAAGAATATTGTATGTTCCCTCAGGCGGCGTCCAGTCAACCCATACGTCCTCATTTGCGCCGTTTGCCTTCAATGAAAAAAAACTCGGCGCGGCAATGGCGCTTGCGCCTTGAAAAAAGCTTACCCCGCCCGAAATGTCGCTTGTTCCCTGATTGATGATATTCGCATATATTCGCACCTGCTCTCCCGCATACATCTGGGAGGTGGAAAATGATACGCTACCTTGGGTAATCGCCGCATCAAACGCAAATTGCGCCGCCTGCGCAAACGACGGCAGCGCCAAAAAAAGTGTGAAAATGATAATAGAAATCCTTTTCATGGGTACGAGCGTACTGTGGGGCCCCGGCGGTTCTGGCTTTGCAAACAATTCTCTCAACATTTTAGGAAACTCTGGCATAATCCTAATAATGAGTGAGTATCGTAAGAATTTTTCCGGAGAGATTTAAAAATTCTTCTTTCGCTTTCTCTATATTCTCCTTCGTTCCAATCTGATTGTCGGCAATAAGCGCCGGATCAAGTTCAAAAATTGCAACTCCCAGCTCCTGACATTTAGCTGGTATCCTCCCATAATCCTTTATTTTTTCTAGCGGTTCCCTCCAGCTTTCCCCCACAAGACCGTTGCGGCAATGTTTTTCCGATAAAAATTTTCTTACAGAGTCGGGAATTTTTTCCATCCAGGCACGGTGGTCAGAAATGGGCTGTTTCCCATATTCATTATACAAATTGACAATATAACCGACAAAAAGAGGATCGCCCTGGAGAACGAGCTTCGTTTCCGTATTCCCGGAGAGCGCCTTGGCGGTATTTTTCCATTGGCCCTTCCATCGCTCATAAATCGTACCAAGATTCTCAATACCTTGAACGCTAAAAGCATCCGTCATCATCGGAACAACAAAATAATCTGCGCCGAGAAAAATCATCTGATTCAATAATCCCAAGCTTGGCGAGGTGTCTATGACAAATACATCAATCTGGTCGCTCAGCCCCCTCTCCCTGAGAAAACGGTCAATTGCGCTCGTCTGAAAATACCCAATCGGCTGCCCTGCAGCTGCCTGACCGTATGCCGTAGAAAGCAATCCCTCATACATCGAGAGATTAATATCTCCTTTAAGAAGATAAAGATTACCATCCGCCTTGACTGGCAGAAATGGTACAGCCAAGTCTATATCGCTTCCGCCCTCAATGATGCCTCGCAGAACATCGACTATTGTCTTTTCAGCCGGCGAAAAAAGATTCTCGTTATAATAATCGTCTCCCAGCGCCAAACGGCTAAGATTGCACTGTGGATCAAGATCAACGAGAACTGTTTTATATTCTTGCTTTGCAAATTGAACTGCGCAATTAAAAGCAAGCGTAGTTTTACCAACGCCGCCTTTGTTATTTACAAAAATAAGTTTTTTTGTTCGCGGAAACTTCATTACTCCAATAGTAGCTAATTTACCAAAAAGATGCAAGCCAAACCACGCCCACTGTCACGCAACAGCGGCCGTATAACACTCCTCGCAATAAACCTGTTTTCCGCTATCGGAAGGAATCGTCGTCTGGATTATTTTTGCGCATTTCGCGCACGCGATCTCGTGAAGCTCCATTGGTCCGCGGCGTCTCAAGCGATCTTCGTGACGGCAACCAAAACAGCGTCGGGGCACCGGTACCATCATCTGGCGATAGAGCGCAAGTTCTTGCGTGGTAATTTTGTAATTTCTGCCACAAGTGCTACACGCAAAAATTTCCTTGGTAATGCCATCGGGAACATCGCGAATTTGATCGGGAATATTTTCAAGTGGCATGGTCTCTTTCCCCGTTGTTCCCGGCAAGGTGTCGCACCATCGGTACCCCTGCGCAAGCGCCTCTTCTTTCGTGAGTGGATAATAATCCATTGCGCACGATTCATTGAATGCGAATGGCGCAAGGAGCACAGGAAAAAACTGCCCCCATGAGCCATCGCGCTTCATGGATTCAACAATCTGCGTGTGCAGGTGGCGATATTCATCTTCGGAATAGGGCGTATTCAGTATTGAAAACTGTGCTTTTTCCATTCCTTCACATCCAATACAGGAAGAACATCCTCTCATGTTTTTGCAGTAGTCAAGTTCTGTCGAATTTTCTACAAATACGCACCACCGAATCCTCTGCGAATATCCAATAGCTATTGACTCGAGTGTTAGCTCAGAATCGACACCAAATCCGATACAATCATAGGAATCCTTTGCGCTCTTCGTAAAGTAATGATAACTACAGTTTTCACCTTGATCAACTTCAAATGAGTGGTAACAGCTCTTTGATCCAGAATGGTAATCACCGGTGCAATCTTCGGAATTCGTATTGTGATTTTCTCTGAATGGAAGCGATGCGCCAAATGACGCAAACTTTTTCTTCATCTCCATGAGACGTGTGTAACTGCCAATGACATCCCGCACACGCCGATCATACTCCTCCTTTGTAAGCGGTTCATTAAAAAAGTGATAATCCTTATAGCGCAGATTCACGCATCCAAAGCAATCGGTACAGCCGGTACAATCACGCAAAAACCATGAGTCAAGGCAATTTCGCACGTTGTCGCCAAACCGGATGCGGGAAGAATCGTGAACATTCAGAGATTCATAGCAAAGCTCTACATTATTCCCGAAATAGCAATCGGTGGTATCCCGGCATGAACGCATGCCCCGAGAATACATGAGCATCTCATTTTCTCTGCTGTTAAATACCATATAGCAATCCCTGTTGGTACCTGCCCAATTCTGATATTCGGAATTGATGCTCTGTGCCCCGATTACTGTTGCTGCCTTCGGAATCCGTGTAAGCAACTCACTAAATTGCTCAAAAAACGAGCGCGACGCATCATATCGCATGCCATAGGCGAAGGGATCCCAACGATCAGAGTAATAACAGGCCTTGCAGTAAACCGTATAGGGAGTTGCCGACGGATACATTGATACGATTGTCTTTTTACACAAATCACAGGTGCGCAAATACAGCGTCCGCTCGTTGCGCCACACCGCTTTTCTGCGGAATCGACAGACAGGACACAGCGTCGGTGCCGGCACATCCATCTTTTGATAGAACCCCTTGTCATCCTCGGTTATTGTGAATGCTACGGAACAGAGAGTACAGACCATACCAAAGTAAAAAATCCAACTGTCAAAATCCTAATGTCAAATCAATGTCAAAGCTCGAAATAAAAATCTTTTGACATTACGATTTTTGATTTGATTTAACATTTGTACTTTGTCATTTGATATTGCTATATGATCCGCTTATATCCTCCCCTCACGCCATTCTTTGCAAAAACGATCTGCCACAACTGGCCCTTTCGCGAGCGGAACATTCCGGCAGAAGAAAGCAGATAGAATCGCCACATCCTATGGAACCGCTCGGAATATTTTTGTGATAATTCCGGCCATGCCTTCTCAACATTATGATACCACGCCATCAGTGTCGGATCGTAATAGGCGCCGAAATTATGCCAGTCCTCCATCACGAACAATCCCTCGCTTGCACACGCAATCTGACCGATGGAAGGAACCAAGCTGTTTGGAAAAATATATTTTTCAAACCACGGATCTCCGGTCAGTTCCGACTTACTGCTTCCAATCGTATGCAATAAAAACAACCCGTCATCTTTCAAAACGCGGGCAACTGTTTCCATAAACGTCCGATGATTCTTTGCGCCGACGTGTTCAACCATCCCGAGCGATATCACGTGATCAAATGTGCCTTGCACAGCGCGATAATCCTGAACCATGATTTCTATGGGTAGCCCCTTCGCGCGTTCTTTTGCAAGCGCCGCCTGCTCTTTGGAAACCGTCACGCCGGTACCACGTACGCCATACTTTTCTGCGGCATAAATAAGAAAGCCCCCCCATCCGCATCCGATGTCAAGCACATGATCTCCTTTTTTCAATCCTATTTTTTTACATACCAAATCCAGCTTATGCTCTTGCGCCTCATCCAACGTCATCGCGTCCTTCCAGAATCCGCACGTATACGTCATGCGCTTGTCAAGCATCCGTTCAAAAAGATCGTTACCGGTGTCGTAGTGCCTCTCGCCGATGACAAATGCGCGCCGTCCCGCTTGGGCGTTTACGACATGAGCGAGCAGGCCCGCCATCGCCACACGCCATGACTGCACTTTTTTATCAAGCCCGAGTAGCAAAATCCGCTCCATGAACTGATCAAGATGGCGCACGTCCCACCAGCCATCCATATATGACTCGCCAAGACCCAAGGAGCCGCCGGACAACACGCGACTATAAAACCTCTCATTATGGACCTGAATATCCCAATCCCGCGTGCCATTGATTTTGATATCCCCGGGAGCAATAAGCTCCTTAACTGCTTTTTTGAAATGAGAATTATTCATAGAATCTTTTTCAAGATTGACACATTTACCCGCGGAAATCAATATCTATACCCGAGCACCAATTATATTCCCACTCTCATAGCGTCGAATGGATATGCCAAGCAATTTTATTGCGATGAATGTCCATACGCCTGCAAGCAACCAGATGGCCGCATACCAATGCCACTGATAATCCTTCACGGCCTCAACGGGCAGACCACCGACGGCAAGTGCGGGGATAACGAAGATAAAAAAGAATTTAAGAGCGGTCGGGAATAACGCTGACGGATAAAGGGCAGGCGATATAAAGACATCAAACATATCCGACGCAAACGCCATCGCATCGCTCATATAGAAACTAGAGAGCGAGGTGATAAGCGAAACATTTGTCATAATGATGCTTGCCGGTATCAAAAGCGTAATGAGAAGCACCGCCTGCAGAATGGAAAGGTGCGCCATCACAATATACACAACGATCAATACAAGACCAAAGAGGGTGTCCCCCACGCCCGACATTTTAATTTCACTGGTAAGAATGCGCATATAGGCGCTGTGCGGGGACAGAAGATACGAATCAAGCGAACCGTTATACACGAGTGTTGGCAAAGAGTGCGACCCTTGAAAAAATGCCGCTGAGCATCCGAACGAAAAAGCCACAACTCCCTGGAACGCAAACACTTCCGCGCTTGACCAGCCATTGATGTTTCCAAACGCCTGAAAGAAAAATATCCAAATCAGCACAAAGGCGGTATTGTTCAGCATCATGCCAAATACTTGAATGGCAAACGCGCCACGCAATTCCATCGCCGCTCTCATATTGCTTCGAATAATTTCAACTGCTAAACGACATTCTTTCACAAGTTCGCGCATATGGTTATCCCCCGTTTACCGATACATGCTTCATGGCATTTTTGTAGACGAACAATGCAACAATAGAAAATATCAGCATCCATATCACCTGCGTCAAAAAAAGCTCTCCCCATTTTGCGGAAAAATCAGGGTTAAAGATGTGCGAAATAAACATGATTGCGCCAAACGGCGTATGCTCACCAATCGCACGGATACTCGCGGGAAAGAGCGCTACGGGAATATAGGCGCCACCAAGAAGCATCACTCCTTTGTCCATAACCCAATACAGCGGATCAACATCCTGGAGCCACACCGCGCATAATCCAATGATCCCATAAAACAGCAAACCCAAGCAAATGCCTCCGACAAACAGCGCCAGCACGCCCGCCATCCAACTCAATGAAAATGAAAGAGCAGGAGGACCCAAGATAAGAAATAAAAATGCAATGTTAAAGCCGCCAACAAGAATAAAGAACGGCATACCCTTGCCAAGCTGTGTCGCCCAAGAACAAATCAGATAGTTAAACGGTTTGTTGAGCTTTGTCTCATAAGAACCAAGACGAATTTCCCTGGCCATTTCCTTTGCCACAAGCCGCACGCTTAAGGCAAGGACAACGAAATAGGCCATGATACTCCACAGCGTTGACGTCATGTCCATCCCTGCTAACGATCCGCCCCGCGCGTTAAATGCGACCGAATATATGCCGAGCAGAGCGACAATATGAAACAAATGCACGCAAGCGGTTCCAATGATGGATCCCTTTTGCGCAAACGCTTCGCGAGCCGACATCATAAAAAGTGCAATGTACGCTCTCATAACTCCGGTTCCTTTTTTTGTTGGTACATCGTACTGATAATTTTTTCAAGTGGAATATTCTCAACATCCATATCATTCACCTCGTATGCGGAAAGAATCTCTTTTAACACATTGTTCAATGAATGGCGCTGTGTATCCACGACGAAGTGTGCGATTCTGCCGTCGCATTCAACCAGTGTCGCATTCGCGATATGAGGATTTACGATGTTCTCTTTGAACTCAACGCGTATTTCTTTGTTGGTAAAAAATTTCTTTTGCAGGTCGTCAGTTGGCGCATCAAACATGATCGTGCCGTGATTGATGATAATGGTTCGTTCACACAACGCCTCAATATCGCCCGGGTCGTGTGATGTGAGAAAAAGCGTTGTGCCATGTTCCTTGTTCAGCCGAGAAAGAACGTCGCGAAGATTTTGTTTTGCGACAACATCAAGACCGATCGTCGGCTCATCAAGAAAAATTATTTCGGGACTATGAATAAGCGATGCGGCAATTTCGCACCGCATGCGTTGTCCGAGTGAAAGCTTGCGCACCGGCTGACTGACAAACTCCCCAAGATCAAAAAGTTCAATCAATTCTTATTGACGCTGTGCGATTTCAGCGTTTGATAGTCCGTAAATCTTTCCAAAAAGCTCAAACGAATCGCGCACGGGCAAATTGAACATGAGCTGTGACCGCTGACCAAAAACCGTACCGATGTGATAGCTCAATGCTCTTCGGTCTTTTTGCGGATTCAAACCCCTCACACTGATGCTTCCTGAAGTGGGATACAGAATGCCGGTCAGCATTTTTATGCACGTTGACTTGCCGGCGCCATTGGGCCCGATAAACGCGAGCGACTCAGCCCTATGGACAGAAAAGGAAATACCGTCAACCGCCGTTATTATTTTACGCTCGGGATTAAAAAGATTGCGTAGAAAACCATGCGCGGGATTTTTCACCGCGAATCGAAATTGCTTTGATAGATTGTGAACGGAGATAATAGGATCCATAGTGTATGAATCCTAGCAGTTTTGTATAAAAAATCAAAAAAAGGAGCCGGCGGCTATATGAGTGCATGCCCTCGCAGCCCATAGTTTCCGCCGGCTCGAACGTGTTTTCGCACATATGTCGGTGCCTACATGGACGCGGGGCACAGACACAGAGGCGCTCATAGGCGACCCTCCTTTCTCTTCTTTGTCGCTTACCAATCGGAAATGGTACTACGATGTTCTTTTCTGTCAATTGATGCACTGAACCATGATACGGCTCACATCAAGAGGGGACTCATATCATGTTGAGAAAAAAATCTTTTTTATGAAATGATAAAATGCATTCAGTGCGTAAAATATGCTATAGCATATTTTACGCACTGTACACTATCCAAATCTCACTTTCCCTCATTCCAAAAATGAGAATTGACACCATTTTTTCCACCATTTTCGTTCGTGTTATTCGCCGCTTGAATGAGTCATCGCTTCCAACAAAATTTTACAAAGCGTTCGGAGCCCTTTGGCGTGATGTTTAAATCCGTATCCGCTTACAAAATACGGTTCACGATACCTCCACGTTCCTTCATACAGTTCAAATCTATATTCTGGCCATAGTCCCGTTTTTTCGCCTGCATTGATTTTGACAGAAAACCAATCGCGACCTCGTTCAATGTTAGATGTATCATTGGACCATCGAATTTCAATGCGCGTTGACGTACCCATGACCGGATCGTCGTATACAATCTCAAATGGCGGATCCCCCCTGTCTATCTTGCCGCCACAGAGCTTATCAATGATCTTTGGAACCGCCCAACTCAGCGTATAGAAATTCATTCTTTCTATTCTTCTTGCATCGGGAAGGGGCGTATCTTTTCTTTTGATGATTCCTGGAAGCATCCCATCAAGCTCTGCCTCCGAAGTGGGAATTGCCATACTCTTATCCGAGAGTCGCGACTCGACAAGCGCCGCAAATGATTTTACATCTTTTGCGGCTTCAAGCACGCTTCGTATCTCGTCAAAATCAAACTGTGTGGCAATCAATCGTTCGATGGCAAGTATTTTATACGAATACCGTGTAATCGCTCGCAATTGTTTACTAAGCGCATTATCAAGAATAACCTCGAAAGCTATTTTTGCTGCGAGCTGATCGTCCACCTCCAATCCAAAACGATAGCGCCTCATTCCCTCATTGCCATAGTCAAATATAACAGGCATTACATTCGTTGTTCGCTTACTTTTCTGGCCGGCATTTAAAAGAAGGTGCTGCACTCCCGTATGAGTGGAACCGAGACGCAAGAGGACAGCGAGCTCCTTTTTTTGTTTTAGTTCGGGACAAGCATTAAGTATTTCTTTCAATTGTGGAACGACTGTAGCAAGGAAGTGATAATGTCATATTCCAGGGAAGTAGAAATGTCACATCCCTGGTAAAATGATGCCGTTAATCTTAACGGTATCACCTATGGCATCTATCACTATGTCAAAGAAAGAATTAAGTCGTCTTGATGTTATCAATCGCCTTATCCGGCGAAGCATTACAGGGTCATACGC
>JACQWH010000065.1 GCA_016209345.1 Candidatus Uhrbacteria bacterium | reverse complement strand
ATTACATCAAGACGACTTAATTCTTTCTTTGACATAGTGATAGATGCCATAGGTGATACCGTTAAGATTAACGGCATCATTTTACCAGGGATGTGACATTTCTACTTCCCTGGAATATGACATTATCACTTCCTTGCTACAGATGGCTTGTATGCGGCTCCTACGCGCGCTCACCTTCAAAACATGCGTCGCAGAGGAGTATTCGGGTTGTTTTTTCGGGGCGGATATACGAATAGATATGCTTCCCGCATGCGCCGCATACCGCTTCGTGAGGCATCGGATACATCTGCGGATAAAAATGTTCGAAAACGGTGCGCCAATGCGCGCGCGGCAGAGGCGCGCGAAAGCGACGATAAAGCGCTAATTCTTGTTTCGTTATCTTATAGGGCCGTCCGCTTGTGCTGCAAACCCATACGGTGTGAATGTCATTCTCTGAAAAATCATCGGGCCGATCCGGAAGGGCTTGGGCAGAAACCGCGTCTGACCGCTCCATGGCGTCAGTACGAGGCGCGCTGCGCAGACCCAGCCGCGCCGCCACATCTTCATAATCATCAAATGAGGAGATGAGCACGGCGGCGGCATTCGTGTCATCCCAGGCAAAAGGACTGTACCGTGGCGGGAAATACTTTCCCCACTCGCCCGTCTTCTTCATGTGGCTGACGATTCCCTTCTTCATATCTTCATATTCCGCCGGCTCATATTCCTTGTTTAGGATACACCATGACGCCTTCTTCAGTCCGAAACAGCCAAAGCAATCGTGCGATTGAAACATATGTTGCGAGTAGAGAATATCATAGCAATGTTCGGCGATCATGGTGAATGCGACGCGCTGAGAATCCAGAAACCCAACGGCCATCACGCCCTGCTGCGATCCTTCTGCGGAAGCATCGCAGGTCTCCGACTGATTATTGCCATACGAGTTCACTGAATTCTCCGCGTTCGATAAATTGGAACAGTTACGGCACGATCGGCAATTCGTAAGAAGCGTTCCCGTGCAATCCTCGCAGTTGATATTGCGCTCCGCTTGAATCGGCTGCGTGGCAAGAAACGATTGCCATGCGCTCCATTCTTTTTGAAACACCGCAAATGAAGAAAGATCGATCGCACTCATGCGAGCCCCATATTCATCCTTGGTATATTGAACATTCTGGATGCAGTATTGTTTGTGTTTGAGATTGGTGCACTGATAGCACTCTGAACAGTCGATACAATTGGAAAGGAATCGGCACCCCCTGCAATCGCTGCAAAATTCCGCATAGTGCACGTCAAAACAGTTTATGCAATTCGCGCATTGGAAACAGAGCTCTGATTCGCGGCAGTTGAAAAGATACATGCTCTCACGGCATTTCCGCGCGCGAAACGAATATAAGACATTCTCGCAATGAAAACAAATAAAGCACAGATAGCAGTTCTTTGACCAAAACACGTGGTTCGCGTACTCCACATTTTCGCAATTCAAAATCGTCACGTTCGGCCGGGGAATCTCTGCCACCATTTCAAAGTACTGTTCGAAAAACGGCCGTGAGAAATCAAACGCTCTGCCGTACTCGCGCGCGTCAAACTCATTGCTCATCCAATAGCCGTGTTCCACAATTTTTGGGAATTCTTTTGGATCGTAGCAGGTGAGAATTTTTTTTCCCGTCCGCATCTCGGTCGTCCAATACAACGACCAGTTATTGCCATGCGCAAAGCGCATCACAAACCGCAGGAACGGGTGCATGTCCGACACCGGCAAATCAAACATGCCGTAGAGTTCTCGCTCAGTATCGGTGATCTCAAACGACAATTCTGAAATTGGACAGATATGGCGGGACATACCCTCTCCCGTATTATTACTTGCGCTCATACATATATTCTCTCGGGTACAAGTTTACTAAGCGTACCTCGGACCGCAAGCGCGGTAGTGAACATTTTCAAACTTAAAGTGAAATGAATACAAAAACGAGAGAGCTCCATGAAGATTCTCCCCCGTTAATGGGTACTCGTTCAGTACCTCCGTTTCTCGTAAAAGTTCCTGCTGTGCTTGTTTCGATAGGCGTTTAAGCGTCTTCTTTGCCGATGAAGTAATAACGCGTCGATACATATAAAACGCTAATCGTTGTTGATAGCGTTCTCGAGCGACTCAAAATTGCCTCTTCGCGCATCATGTACGCTTTTTTCGATTGTAGCCATTGCGTCACGATCAAGCATCAAGGCAAGTGATTCAAGCTCTGACGGAAAGAGATGCGGACGTACGGCGGTAATGGTCGTAACCGCTTGTCGCGCTTGTTCAAATTGTTGTGAATACTGATTCATAATACTACCTCAAATGATAAACCAGTTACATGTTCTCGTCAACACACAAAATTATCCTGTCAGCGCCATGAAGCATGTATCACACAGCTTGCGGCGGGTTGTTTTATCGGGGCGGAGATAGGAATACATTGAGCACCCACATTCGGCGCACCGGGTGGCGTGCGGAGAGGGGTAGAATGTCGGATAGTGGTGCTCAATCGCGGTTCGCCACGATATGCGCGGAAGAGGTACGCGGTGTTTTTTATAAAACGCAAGCTCCTGTTTTGTGATATTATATGGACGCCCCGACTCGTGGCAGAGAAACGTGAGCTTCGTCAATATCTCATCGGCATCGTCGCAGTGATCAGGAAGCTCAGATGCCTGATGTCCGTCAGGACGAATATTCGAATCAGTGCGCTCATCAAACCGAAATTCAAACATCTTCATCATTTCGGGATTATCATCAAACTCTGTGGATGTAATTGCTCGCGCAAGCGTCCGCTCGTAGGGGAAGGGGGCGTAACGGACGGGGAAGTACTGTCCCCACTCCCCATCCTCCTTCATGTGCGCGATAATTTTTTCTTTCAGCGCATCATATTCCGCCGGGGCGTACTGCGTATTCATAATACAATAGCTCGCCTTCTTAAGTCCGTAACAACCGAAACAATTATTTGACTGAAAAATAAATTGCGAATAAAGGATATCAAACGAACGCTCCATCATAAGACAGTGCGCCGTCCGCTGTGATGATACGATGCCCTGTGTGCTCGTATTGTACTCGGCATCTTCCCCTGAGGAATCGCTGTTTTCTATTTGATGATTTCCCCAGCCCGCAAAGCAGTGCTCGGCATTTGTCAGCGCAAAGCACTGATAACATGATTTGCAATTTTTGAGAAGGATACCAATTGAATCTTCGCAATTGACATTATGTTGCGCCTGCAGCGGCTGCGATTCAAGAAATGCTTTCCACGCGCTCTCTTCCTTCCGGAACGCATCCCATGACCCGAGATCTATCTCGTGCATGCGCCTCTCGTACTCTTCCTTGGTATACTGCTTATTCTGGATACAATAGCTTTTGTGCCGAAGATTGACACACTGATAACAGTATAAACAATCAAAACAATTTGAAAGGAATTGACTGCTTGTGCAGTTTACGCAAAACTCTGACCAACTAATACTATGGCAATCAGTGCACTGGTTGCAGGCGTAACACAGCTCGCATTTTCGAGAATTATAGAGATTGATGCTATCCCGACTTTCAAAAACGCGGGCGGAATAAATCATATTGTCGCATGCGAATACATTGAAACTCAAATAGCTGTTTTTTGAATTGATAATATTGTTGCAATAATCAACGTTCTCGCTCGCCACACTTACAAGATTCGGCTTGGGAATAGTGGCGACCATTTCAAAATATTGGTCAAAAAAACTTCGCGAAAAATCAAACGAACGTCCGCAATCACGGGCATCAAAATCGTTGCTCATCCAATATGTGCGGTCATAGATAACCGGATGTTCCGCAGGATCGTACCACGAAAGAATTTTTTTGCCCGTGCGGGCATCGGTCGCCCAATAAAGATCCCATGCGTTAACAAAAGCAAGTTTCTGAATACGTCGAGCAATCGGATGAATATTCGGTACCGGCAGACCGAACCGCTCATAGTGACGCTTTTCAAGTTCGTGATGCTCGAATGATAATCCGGTGATGGGGCAAATGGGCATACATCATCGTTGTCTGGATTCCGGCCTTCGCCGGAATGACAAACCTTATTCAATAATACCACTTCCTAAGCACTCGCGGCCTTTATAGAATACCACGAACTGCCCTGGCGTGATAGCGCGCTGGGATTTGTTAAACGTAACTCGCAACTCGTAACTCGTAACTCGTAATTTTTTAACCGTACACTTCTGTAATTTCTGGCGGTAGCGAGTGCGCGCCGTGCAGATAAATGGAAATTTCGGCGACACTCCGGAGATCCAATTAACCTGCGTGCAAGTAAGTTCTTTTTGATAGAGAAGAGAGGAGGGTTTCTGACGATCAACATACACGATATTTTTTTTAACATCCTTGCCTGTGACGTAGTAGGGTTTGTCTCCGCCGCCAAAGCCAACACCATGTCGCTGACCAATCGTAGAGTACCATGCGCCATCATGGGTGCCAACCACCGATCCATCCGGCGCGATGAGCTTCCCGTATTTCGGTTTGATAGCGCTTTTTAAAAATTCTTTCATGGAAAGCTTTCCGATAAAACAAATACCCTGACTGTCCCTGCGGTTCCAGTTTGGTAGACCAAACGCCTCTGCTTTTTGCCGCACCTCCGATTTCAACAAACCGCCAATCGGAAACAGACAGTGTTTGAGCTGTTCCTGTGTCAGTGTTGCAAGAAAATATGTCTGATCTTTATTGGCGTCTTTCGCCTTCGATAGATAGGTGTCATTCCCGCGAAAGGCAGCTTGCCCGCCTCTGGCGGGGGAATCCAGACTGGATCCCGGCCTTCGCCGGGATGACAATTTCACATAGTGGCCGGTGGCAATAAAGTTGGCGCCTTCTTTTAGGGCACGCTTCAAAAAGAGCCCAAACTTAATGACGCTGTTGCACATGATGTCGGGATTTGGCGTTCTTCCCTGCTTGTATTCGCGCACCATATACCGAATAACCGCTCGCTCATATTCCTTTCGAAAGTCCCATTCTTCAAATGGTATATCCAGCGCAGAGGCAACCGCCAGTGCGCTTTGCCTGTCACCTTCTTGGGTACACTCTATGGCATCACCGAATGCCGATGGAAGCGAAAGATCATATTCGCGCAAAAAAACGCCACGTACGTCATACCCTTCTTTTTTCAAAAGCGCGGCGGCAACGGCCGAGTCAACCCCGCCGGAAATACCGACGAAGACCTTTCTTTTACGAGGGGTATTTAATTTGTGCTTGTTCGAAATTCCGGCCATGTTCATTTCGTTCAGACTTCAATTCAGCGACCAAATTGCGTAATTTAAATAAGCGGCAAAACTGACCCAGAGAACATACGGAAGAAGAAGCCATGCGGCTGGTTTAGAGATTTTTGCGAAAGCGATGACTGTGGCGAGGATGGCAAACCAGAGGAATACGATCTCAATAAGCGCACCACTCGGGCTGTGCAGACCGAAAAAGATAATCGACCAGAGCGTGT
>JACQWH010000062.1 GCA_016209345.1 Candidatus Uhrbacteria bacterium | reverse complement strand
TAATATGCAAAAAGGCCTATTAAAAACAATAGTATCCAAACAACAGGGCGAAAAACAGGCCCTCTTAAGTCTGCCCTACATAGAACGGGCAAAAGCAGAGCAAGGGAAAAAGTGGATGTCCTCCACATTGATAAAGGTGGTGCTGGGTCCGCGCCGTGCGGGCAAATCGGTATTTTCGCTCATGCTCTTGAGGGATCAAGAGTTTGCTTATTTTAATTTTGACGATCCGGCTTTAGTAGGCGAGAAACTTGATCTGTACGAACTCATGGACGAACTGCATGCTCGTTATGGGGATACGAAATACGTTTTGTTCGATGAAATACAAAATTTGCCGGGTTGGGAGCTGTTTGCCAATCGTCTGCATCGGCAGGGGTACAATGTCGTTTTGACTGGCTCGAACGCAAACTTACTGTCGATGGAATTGGCTACACATCTCACAGGAAGACATTTTCCCATAGAAATATTGCCGTTTAATTTTAGCGAATTTTTGAAAGCGAAAAATTTTATCGTTGATTCCGAATCTGTTTCTCTGCCGCAAAAACAGAGCGCGTTATTGAAGTTGATGGAGGAATATTTGGTAAACGGCGGTTTTCCTGAAGTTGTTTTGAAAAATCAGCGTCCATTCGGCTATCTCGACGTACTGTTTGACGCTGTTCTTTTTAAGGATGTTGTTAAACGTCATAGGGTGCGTTTTTCCGAACAGATTGATCAGCTTGGATCGTATTTGATAAACAATGTCTCCGGTCGGTATAGTGCACGCAGATTGGCTCATGTATTGAAATTCAAAAGCGACGTTACTTTGGAACGATATCTTAGCTACCTTACTGAGGCCTATATGCTATTTCCCCTTTCCGGCTATTCCGTGAAAGCCGGAGAGCGGCTTAGGTCTCCAAAGAAGATGTATGTGGTTGACAATGGCTTCGTCAGCGCAAAAGCGATTCAGCATTCTCCCGACAAAGGCAAGTTAATGGAAAATCTTGTCTTTACTGAACTCGTTAAGCGTGGCGTTAAACCAAACAGAGAGTTATTCTATTACAAAACTCGCAACGACCGCGAGGTGGATTTTTTGGTAAAAGAGGGAATAGAAGTGACCGAATTGATACAGGTTTGTTATGAGACAATACATTCAGACGTTCAGCAGAGGGAAGCAAAAGCGCTCTGTGAAGCAAGCGAGGAGTTAAAAGTGAAAAAGTTGACCGTGCTTACATGGGATGAAAAGCGCGAAATAAAAAAAGACGGTAACGTGATACAGCTCATACCGCTCTGGGAATGGTTGCTCGAGAAAGTTTAAAATAAATGCCATTGGTGATTTTTATGCCGGACTGGTCGGTAACTCTATGAATGGAAGCTCGTGGAAAAAATTGCGAGTTACGGCGCATGACCATAACCTCGTACATGACGCACAGTGCGGTATCACAGTGCAGACCAGCATGCGAAACGAAGACAAGATTCTTTGCGAGAAGTGCTACCAAAAAGTAATCTATTGGCACGGTATATGAAAAGAAGAGTATGGTGAGGAAAAATGCGATAGTTTCAAAAATGCACGATCGTGCATTTTTGAAACTATACTATTGATGATGAATTTGGTATCTATACTAACTCTCTCATCTCATGTTCTTTGAATTCATAAAATCGCGTGCACAGCCGTTGCACCGCAGGGCGATGCGAGACGATTACGGCAGTTTTATCTCTCAAGCGTTTTTCCAGAAATTGAATGACACGCTCCTCTGTCACATGGTCAAGGTGCGACGTCGGTTCGTCAAGGAGATAGATATCTCTGTCAAGCAAGAGTCCGCGAACAAGATTGACACGTTGTTTTTGTCCGGCGGAAAGTTTAATGCCTTTCTCTCCAACAAGTGTATCAAGACCTTTTTCAAGGGAAGAAACCCAATCAGCCAGGCCAATATCTGCGAGGATGCGAATAATATTAGCGTCATCAATAGTGTTGCTGCCAAGAATAATATTATCTCGCAGTGATAGTGAGAATAGTTCAACTTCCTGGGAGATCATGACCATGCGGGTTGAGAAAAAATTGAGCGGTAATTCATTGTAGAATACGCCGTCTATTTCACGAATACCTTTTTGAGGCACATGAAATCGCGCAAGAAGATTGAGGAACGTTGTTTTACCCTGTCCCGATACCCCCGTGATACATACACTATCCCCCCTGGTGAGCGTAAAGGATGGGATGCGAATTTGTGTTTCATTCTCGTCATAGCGCATGATAATGTTGGAAAGCGTGATTGATGTCCACGCGTCTGCTATGTGTTCAGGTGCGTTTTGAGCCATCTCTGAGTACGCAAAAATATCGGTGATATTTTTGATGTAGGCCTTCAGCGAGAATAATCTTTTGATCGCTTCAGCGGTAAACGACATATTCGCGCGAAGCATCCAGAAGACAGCAACAAAGATAATAAGCCCCGACACCGAAGCTTTGTTGGCAGCTATGAGATAGAGATAGAAACCGATCGTACCAAGGAGCATAACGCCGTAAACCATATGGAGTATGTTCCAACGAAAGGCGTGAAATCGCTGCTGGTCGTGGATGGCGCGATCGTGGTCGTTGGTTGCGTCGCTGATACGGTCGTGGGCAAAGGCAAAGACGCCAAGCTTTTTGACCGTGAGAATATTCGTAAGAAAGTCGCTCGTATACTGTAGGAGACCCGCGCGTGCGATATTCACATGATGCGCGTATTCCGATTGTCGAAGTGAAAGGCGATAAGAGAGAACGAAGAAGAGGAGAAGAAAGAGGATGTTAACGAGCGCGAGAGGAACGGACTCTCGGGCCGTGTAGGCGAGGAGCAGGCTTACATTCACGATCGTGCGCGAGAACGCCCAGAGAATATCATTTGCGACAAACGGCTGCATTTCATCAGCAACACGATTAATGAGCGAAAGGAGATAACCGGAGTGATGCGCCATAAGACGCGCATAAGGAAGACCTTCAAGGGCGCGAAAAAATTTAACGCGAAGATAATTTCCATATTCGTACCCAAGCGCTTCACCGTATCTGCGCACAATCCATTCCAGGGGAAGGGTTATCAGATAGAGCAGAATGACAAGTGTAAGCAGTATGCCAAAATTTGTCTCGGTAAGCGGGTGTTTGGTGAATTCGGCAAGTGACACCGGCAGGAGGAAGAGAGCAATGCCGTCAATGATGGAAATAAAAAAAATGCCAATCAGTCGACGGCGAAAGTGATCGAGATGGCGATAGAGAAAGGATAAAACTTCACGCATACATTACGAAGCGGACATACGCCGCTCTTGCCTGATAAAAATTATAAAACACAGTGAGGCACAAGCGGCTAATACAGCACCAAATAGAAAGGGGGCAGAAGGGTTGACGCGATCCCACAGAAGTCCGGCAATAAAACTTGCCGGTAAGCTGACAAGGCCAATCGCGGTGTTGTAGATGCCGTACGCGCGGCCGCGATGCGTAGCAGGGACCATATCTGCGACAAATGCCTTTGCAACACCATACGTCGTCGCATAGTAGAGTCCGTAGAAGGCAAAGAGGAGCCATATCTGATAGCTTGCGCTCGCAAGCCCGAATCCGAGATACGCAATGGCATACGCGCACCACCCGAGCAGAATGACTTTTTCGCGTCCAATCCTGTCAGAGAGACTGCCGAGGGGTACGGATGCGCTCGCATACACCGCATTAAAAAGCGCAAACACAAGGGGGATGGCAAGGAGCGTGACGCCGACATCTTGTGCACGAAGAATGAGAAACGCGTCGGATGAGTTGCCAATGCCAAAGAGTAGCATGATTGCGAGGAAGAGATAGAATTTTCGTGGAAGTTTTTCGTGGTGCGCGGTGCCCGCCGTCGTTTTTTCAGCGACAGTTTCCTTCACCTTTGTCTGAAGAATCGTCAGCGTAATGAGAAGGGGGAATGCCGTTGCGATAAGAATCAGCTGATATTGGAGCGGATGATCTCTCAAGAGATATAAAAGCGAGAAAAGCACCAGAGGCCCAATCACCGATCCGAAGGTATCCAACATGCGCGCAATGCCAAAACTTTTTCCTCTTGTTGCCGCGTCAGATGAGTCGGCGATGAGCGCGTCTTTTGGCGAGTCCTTCAACCCTTTTCCAATCCCATCAAGAAATCGCAAGAAAAGAATACCCCCCGCGCCCGAGATAACAGCCAAGAGCGGACGCGCGATCATTGAGAGAAAGTAGCCAAGGAAGATGAATGGCTTTTTCTTGCCAACCTTATCAACCCAAAAGCCCGAAACAATTTTAAACAAACTTGCGCCGCTCGTGACAAGTCCTTCCGAAATGCCAATAAACGCCTTATCAAGCCCAAGAACATTTGCCAAGTAAAGCGGCAAAATGGGAACAAAAATATCCTGGCTTATTCCGCCGAAAAAACTTAACAGTCCGATATAAAAAACATTTTTTGTTGGTTTGTTCATAATCCCGCCGGAGGTCGCGTCTGAATATCGGCAACCCTTTTTGCAAGTTTTAAAATATCAACAGTATTGATCAGATATTCGAGGGGAGCAAGTCCTTCAGGGATCGCCAGTTTTTTCCACAGTTTCAATTTTCAGTATAATTATTGAACTGTAATTTGGTGGACCATTTGCATGATGGCGAGCGCATCTTCGAGTGCATCAATCGCACTCACATCTTCTGTCAATACATTCTGTTTGATTCTTTCAAGACAAAATCCGCCGCTTATTTCCGTATTCATCGTTTGTGCGATAACGCGCGAATAAAAAATATCTTGTGAAAGCGAAAGCTCCTCGCGCATGATGGCAAGTGCCGATGCAAGCTTTACCGCGACAAGACGAAACGACTTTTCGATTGGGTCTCCTTTTGTTTCAGCCAATGTTTTCATGATGGTTTCCAACGCCCCCTTTATATGTTTTCCAATGCGGATCAGGTCGGTTTTTTTCTCAGGATTGAATGTGTCAAAATTTTCTCCAATCGTGCAGTCATCAATAGCGATCAACGCACTGCTCAGCGCTCCAATGAGCGGTTCGATACTAAAAAAGTGTTTGGGTGTATATCCGCAACGTCCATCGGCATGGAGGTATGCGCTCTCATCCCGTATATATGTTCCGTGCGCGGCTTGGAGCACATGTAAAACAATTTCCGCCTCTTCCGTGGCGGGGGCAATTCTTTCAATGCAGACGATAAACATTTCCTGGTCCAGGTCAATATTCATGCCGGTATCCGCCACATCATGAAGCATATCGGATGCAAAATCCAGCTCCTCACAAATTAATGTGCGCAATTTTTTTTCAATAGCGCCAGACAGTTCAAATTCATCCACACGAATTGCTATTCGTTCCAGCTCATCAGCTATCATGCTGAGTTCGTGCTCTCTGTCATGAGGTGTAGCATTTTTGTCAAAAGAAAAATTATGGTCAGCCAAATAATGCCGAAATCGGGCAAGCGCCATGCTCATATCATTGAGCTCCTGCTTCAGGTATTCGTGTGCACTGCCGTCGTCAGCAGCAGGCCTTCGTGGATTTGGTTCGTTCATAGGGAGAGGTGTTACTGGAGCGGGCGATGGGAATCGGACCCACGTCTCATGCTTGGGAAGCATACATACTACCATTGTACTACGCCCGCGTCATAGCGCATCATGTTGGAATGTGCTATATTTGTTTTCATGTTCACCAGTATATATTTTTTCTTCCAATGGCGCAATGTTGCGTTGGTGTCGGGTTTTTTCGTGGCAGTTATTCTCGCGGTTGGTCTTTTTGCTCAGCCGGCGAGTGCTCTGGCGGGCGCTGTGAATGGAACCCCAAAAAGTGATTGCCGCCAGGCCATTGGGGAATTGAGCGCCGCAGGACACCGTTTCACAACAGTAGACACGCTGCTTGTGAATAGTTTTTTCCCTATTCCAAAGGGCATGATAGTCCTTTCTCCGGTGTGTGATGTCTCCGTTCTCGATAATAGCGTCGCTCTCGACAAAGAACCATCCTTGCTCACGCTATCCTATGCAGACACCCTTTATCGTCCCCGCGTCTCTGTATGGGATTTTGACAAGAACCGGTGGGTGAAACTCATTAGCACGATGAACAGGAAGGCGCAAACGGTTTCGGCAGATATTCCAAAGGGAGATCATATCATTGTTGCTGTCTTTGCTGACGGGAGTGACGCACATGAAGGGATAGCCAGCTGGTATGCGCACAAGCGCTATCCGTCAGGTTCGGCAACAAATCTATTTCCAATAGGAACGAAATTAAAGGTGACAAATGCCGCAAACAAAAAATCAACCACTGTCACAGTGACATCCACATGGACGAATAAAAATGAAAAGCGTATTATAGATCTTGTGAGCACGGCGTTTAAAAAAATAGCAAAGCTTGGCGAGGGTTTGATAAACGTTCGTATCGAACGTCTCGATTAATTGTATTCCTCAATCTTCGTCCCTCGTCCCTCCGTATGATTACTCTCGAAGGAGTCAAAAAAATATACCCTCCCGATACGACTGCGCTTGCCGGCGTCGATCTTCATGTCGAACCGGGTGAGTTTGTTTTTTTGGTCGGCATGAGCGGAGCGGGCAAATCGACACTGGTAAAACTTATGACGGCAGAGGAGCGTCCGACAAGCGGTACTATCAACATCGGAGGATGGGATATTACACGAATAAGGAGGAGAGATATTCCCCTGTTGCGTCGGCAGATAGGCGTCGTGTATCAGGATTTTAAGCTGTTGGAGCAGAAAACCGTGCAGGAGAACGTGGCGTTTGCCCTTGAGGTATGCGGTGAGCCGTCAAAAACAATCGCGTCGGTCGTGCCCCAGGTGCTTAAAATTGTCGGGCTTGAGGAAAAGTCCCATCGGTATCCCCGCCAGCTTTCCGGTGGAGAACAGCAGCGCGTTGCGATTGCGCGGGCATTGATTCATCGGCCGAAATTTCTGATTGCCGACGAGCCGACCGGTGACCTTGATTCGCTTACCGCTAAAACAATTATCGATGTCCTTGTGCGTATTAATGAGCTGGGAACGACGCTGATGTTCGTCACGCACAACAGGGAAGTCGTCAACGTCTTGAAGAAGCGCGTTATCTCGATGCAGCACGGACAGATCATATCCGATAAGGCCCACGGCAAATATTTTATTTAACAGTACACCGACATGTTTATCAGCAGTGCGCGTATCATTAAGTTTTCGTTTCAGAATTTTTGGCGGAATTTGTGGCTTTCCACCGTCACCGTATCAATACTGACCCTGGCATTGTTGTCAGTCAATTTTTTTGTTGGTCTTCACGCGCTTTTGGAACAATCAATCCAGTCCCTTGAGCAGCGGGTAAACGTCACGGTCTATTTCCAAGAGACAGCCCAGGATGCGGAGATTCAGAAGTTCGTTGCCGATCTCGGTGGCATACGCGAGGTGCTTTCAGCCGACCTTATTAGCAAAGACGACGCGCTCAATCGCCTGAAAGAGCGGTATCAGTCCGATTCCAATATTCAGGAATCACTGAAAGAACTTGAGGAAAATCCGCTTACGGCAAGTGTCATTGTCCGCGCAAAAACAATTGAGGGCTATACGCCGATTTTATCGTTCATTGATGACCAGCGATACCAACCCCTGATAGAGAACCGAACGTTCCAGGATCGCACGCGACTCATTTCGCGCATTCAGGAGATCAAGGCGCAAGTCCGCACTGCCGGCATGGGCGTGACGATTTTTCTTGCCATCATCGCCGCGCTTATCGTGATGAACACCATTCGCATCACCATTTACACGCGTCGGCGGGAAGTGGGGATTATGAAGCTCGTCGGCGCCACGAATTGGTTTGTCCGCGCGCCGCTCATTATCGAGGCATTGCTGTATAGCGTTGTGGCTATGGGTATCACCATCCTCCTCGTTTTTCCGATACTCAGCGCCCTTCAACCGATTGTTTTTCGGCTCTTTGACGGGAACGCTCTGGATATGCTAGGGTATTTCAGTGAAAATTTTATACCTATTTTCGGCTATCAGTTTGCGGCAGTTGTCATACTGAACGTGTTGAGCTCAACGGTTGCCATTGGCCGCTATCTGAAGGTGTAGGATTGCGCATGATGGGGGATCGTCTAACGGCAGGACAACTGACTTTGACTCAGTTTATGAGGGTTCGAATCCTTCTCCCCCAGGATGAATATAAATTCAAATGGAAGGGTAGAAAAATATGTCACAACGAATATCAATCCATACAATCAATCTCTCAGAGCTTATTGTGCATTTTGGGAGCAGGGATGAAGCCATACTTCGCGCTGTTGCAGGGCGACTTCAAAAAGAGGGCGGAGGTCCAGTGTTAGGTAATGATACTACGGACAAACCGGAGGGAGTGCAAGAATATACCTTTGATTTCTTTGTGGCGGCACGGGAGATTATTAGGGGTACTGTTCATCCTGGAAATTCACTTCCCGAAGAGTCACAGGCAATGGTTAATGCGGTATTTACGCT
>JACQWH010000063.1 GCA_016209345.1 Candidatus Uhrbacteria bacterium | reverse complement strand
TTCGTTAATCGCGGGAGCGCGCAAATGATGGTGCGCCCGTCTTTGCCCCTGCCGGGATGGCGATGTCTTTTTCTTGGGTACGGCCATTCTAAATCTCCTTAATTTGCCTGGGTTACTTTAACTTGTCTTTCAGGGACTGCAATACGGCCAATCTCGGGTCGCCGGGTTTTTCCTTATGGCAACCGCAAGGGCCGTTGTTCAAATTCTTACCGCATTCGGAACACAACCCCTGACAGTCCTTCCTGCACAAGGGCACTAAAGGGACCGCCAGGAGAATCTGGTCGTGGACCGGTTGGGTTATATCGACCTTGTTCTCGGCGTAATGTTCGCTATCGATATCGTCTTCCTGCACTTCGGTTTCGGACTTCCACTTTTTGGCTTTGTCTTGTGGAACGAACTTGGCCGAAACCGGGCAGTCCACGGAGGAACGCAAAGGCTCCAGACACCGGGAACATATTAACGATACTTCCGTCTTGATATGGCCGGTCAGGAAAACTTCCCTATTGACCTTCCGCAGTAGTCCTTCCACGGAGACATCCTGACTCAACGCACAATCGGTTTGATCGATTTTAAAGCGATCCCGCCCGACTTGCAAACGGAAAGCTAAACCGTCTTCGGTTATATCATCTATATCAAAGACCATGCCCTTCGACCAAATCTGTAGGGATTAATTCAGAACCCGTTAATTATCGGTGGTTTAAGGTTCCGTGGGCGGGATGTGGTGAATGTTAACTTTATTTGCCAGGCCAGTCAAGAAAAATTAACGGTTCCGGGGTTGAGGAAAAATTTCCTGCGCCAGAGGGGGGGGCGCGACGCTCACGCCTCTAATAATCGCCGTTGTAGACGTTTGATCGCAATTGCGGCGGGCAAAACCCGCCCTTCCTCAACCTGACGGTTACCGAGCGCCAGGATTTTCAGGAGAGCCATCGTTTCCTGGGTTTGCTCGTAGCTTTCGATGTCCTGCACGACTGCCTTGGCTTCGCCATTCTGGGTAATGACCAGAGGCTCCCGGCATTCGCCAAGATTCCGCACGATTTCGGCGACATGCGCCTTCAGATAACCAACCGGCTTGATCCGGCTGGACAGTGTCATGGTTCGCATTCATTCCCCCAACATGACCCAATATCGCCCGTAAGCAGGTCGCGTGTCAAGATCGACGGTTTTCGCTACGTCCCCCGGCAATTCTATGTATCGCGCCGGGAAAAGCATCATTATTTTGAAGGAGAATCTCCTAATTCCCGCAGGATGGCTTCGATCTTGCGGCCCAAACCGGGCAAAAACCGCTCGACAACCTCCCATACTCGATCAAGCTTCACGCCCAGGTAATCGTGCACCAATACGTTACGAAATCCGATAATTCCACGCCAATCGATTTCCGTGTGAGCGGACCGGAGTTTTACGGAAACATGCTTGGCCGACTCTCCCAATATCTGCAGGTTGCGCAGGACGGCATCCTGCGTCTTGGCGTCAGCAAAGAACTCTTCCTTGCCGGAAGCTGTATATTTGCCGATACGCTCGACACACTCGCCCATATGGATCAAGTAAAGCCGGTCGTCTTTCACAGAGGAACGGCCTCTTTCAACACCCGGTCGCGAATATACCAATGCACGCCATCCGGCTCGACGACATCGACGCGCCTTTTAAGAAGATCTTCCAAATCCTGCATCAAAGCCACCTGGTCCAGAAGGCTCCGCCCCGGCTCCAACTCCACCAACAAATCGATATCGCTTTCCGGTCCGGCCTCGCCGCGCGCCATGGAGCCGAAGACGCGTATGTTACGCGCCCCATGCCGGGCGGCGATTTCCAATATCTTTTCCCGTTTTTCCTTAAAAAGACCGTCGATCGCCATGGATCGTCCTTCCCTCAAATAGGCGTATTTTAACGCGGTTTCAAATTTTAATCGGGAATCAAATCTAAAAGTTGCCGTCGTAAGGGCTTCTGAAACATGCCTTCTGTTACAGCGCTCATTAATTCAATAATTGCTTTTAGACCTTTAGCAACTTTTTTGCGGTATTCATCGGAAATAGTCTCATCATCCAATTGTCGGGGATGAGCAAGCAAATCACGGAGTTTCTTGAATTCCATAAACGCAACCCATGTTGAACCTTGAAAATCGAAGTTGTGTACAAACTTGCGTATAAGAAAACGAAGCTTTTGATCCAGAGGGTTGTATTTAGTTTCCTCTCTCAACCCATCATCAAACTTAAACACGAGAGTTTTGTCGTTCAAAAAACAAATCTCGTGTTGCGTAAGATTGTTAGCTTTGGCAAACGAGTCAGCAATGTAGTTCACAAATGCTTCAATTGCTCCCGCCGCATAGAAAACGGAAGCGCGGTAGTAACATCGCGCTTCTCTTTCATCGTTTTTCTTGACAAATTCGTTTCCCAAAGAAAAAAATTTACAGGAGTCTTGTAGATATTCTTCGAACATTTTTATATTTTTCCAAGGGCCTTTTGGGCCTCATGGGTAGCCTTTTTAGCTTCATATGATTGGATTGCAGCGTTGGCGATTTCCGCTGTAATTTGTTTCTTGTTTTTAGTCGCAAGGACCAGAAAGACCTCAAACATACGGCCCAATTCTCTAGGGGTGCTTCTTGTACCTAACCCACGATATGTGTCGGGATCTGTGCCTTTATGCCGAGCCCCTGATAATGCCCTCGCATTGAGCGGATCATTAGGCGGAATTATATTGTCAGGGATAGCATAAAGATTATCAAGATAACTTGGTTTGCTTTGGAATAGTCCCGCCGCATACGCCCAACTGGCCACAACGGAAATTGAAAGCGCTTTGCGAGCAAATTCAGCATTCGCGTCTTTTTTACAACCGAGTACTGTTTGTCGTTGAAGCTTGTGAAGATGGCCAAAACGTTTTCCCATGTCCAACAAGGCGAGGTCATTCCAATTTATCTTACTTCGAGCTTCCGCATATTCCTCATCCACGCCACCAGATCTACAGACAGACGGTTCATGAAACTTTTCAATATCACGCGCTTCCTTGCCTAGATAAAAATTAACTATAAGAGTCCGAATGATGCGGACTGTAGGAGTTTCCGGGCTTCTACGATCAGCAAAATCCTGATTTTTCTCCAAAAGCCCCGCCTTTTGACACCAATCTCTTAGTTCAGTTCCAAGCAGTTGTTCTCGCATTCTATCCAAGAGGTCATTGGGAACAGCAATCGCTGTATTGTTGACGGTGGCTATTTCCACCTTTTGGTCGCGAGATAGTTCGAAATAAATTCTGACGCCATGTAATATATTGCCTTTGGTTTTAACGGCTTTTGTGATTGCTGTCAGCCGATGTTGACCTCCATATATCTTCAGAGGTTTTTCAGAGCGATAGGTTTTATCAAACTCAATTACAATATCCTCAAAACTTCTGCCATTTAGCGCATCGTTTTCCATCGTGATATATGCCGCCTTATCTTCCGTGATTTCTCGATTCAATTTATACATTTCGTCTTCCTCATCATTATCGAGACTAGCATCGAGATCGCAGAATTCACTAAGAACACTACCCTCTAAGTGACAGGTAATATAGAATGCATTACTTTTTTCATCAAAGTGCAAAAGTAGCTTAGCGCCGGTTTTAATTTCATGCGGTTGGAAATGCTCGAAAAAATCACGGGTTTTTTGTTTAACTGGCTCTGGTGTCTGCAAAGAGTCTGGTATAATCAGACTGTTCATATTTTTCATTTAAACTCGCTCGCAGGTTAAATCTGCCATTAATTAAACATCCTGTCCAAAACAACTATTTAAAGAGCCGTTTAACAAGTAGTAGCGTTCCCTGTTAGTAGCAAAAAACATTATATACGATCTAACCCTGTTTAGTTTCTTAAAGAAGTCATGGGGTTGGCCTCGGACATTCGTTTTTTCCCAACCTCACGCCCGGGGATGGAATCGGTCGTGGATCTCGCGCATGCGTTCCTGCAATATGTGGGTATAGATCTGCGTCGTGGAGATGTCGGAGTGTCCCAGCATCTGTTGCACGGAGCGCAGGTCGGCGCCGCGTTCGAGCAGGTGGGTGGCGAACGCATGCCGCAGGGTATGCGGGGAAACGGTACATTTGACGTTGGCTTGCCGGGCATAATACTTTAGAATTTTCCAAAATCCCTGGCGCGTCATTTTGGCGGCCCGCTGGGTCACGAACAGTTCGGCGGCGTTCCGGCCCTTGAGAAAATGCGGCCGGGAACGCAGG
>JACQWH010000064.1 GCA_016209345.1 Candidatus Uhrbacteria bacterium | reverse complement strand
TTTTGTACACGGAGCGCCTGGTAGTGTTTTGTGCCAGTGTGTGAAAATCACACCAAAGAAAGAAAAGATTCTTTGAAGCGAAATCATAGTATATGTCCGCGAGGGCATCTATGGAGAATGAAAGTAGCATCTTTTAGCTTGAGCATTCGTTAAGGCATTTATACGTGACGATCCCGCGTGTACGGGGAGAAGTCATCTTTTCATTTCAACCGTATAGATGTAAAGAATGCCGGAGATGAAAGAAAACGGGACAGAACATGACCCAGGGAGATCTTGTAGTGTGTTTTTTTGTTGATATCACAAAATCGTGGTATACTAACACCGAGAACTAGACATAACGGTAACGGTATGTCGATGCACTGCAAGAAGTCAGCAGAGGCCATAGTACCCGAATGCGATTCGGGGAAGGGCCGAACTTATAGTGTTAAAAAGCTCAACCCAATTCGCGAGCGCATGAGAGTTTTTTCGAAAAAGCATTATAGGAACCGCTAGGGTACGGGAAAACCGTTTGCCCAGTGGTGTGGGACGCCCTTACTACGACAATAGTGCGATCCCGATACCGCCCGTCAAGCCAGGGAAGCCGGTAGTACCTGAAAACTCTCGTTCGAGGGGCTAGGGTAAGATTGGTAACAAGGGCTAAGTCGTAACAAGGCACCGGTAGCGGAAGCTGTCGGTGGATCACCTCCTTTCTAGGGAGACATCAATTCTGTCTTTGACAGAATTATGGTCGAGTCGGTTCGATTCGTCGGATCGGCATCTTTACGGGATGATATTTTCGTAAAGACCAACACATGGTGACATATACATTCGTTTTATCGCCTGTTTACTGAAAAAGAAACAAAAAAAATGGGGTCTCTGGCTCAATATCCGTAAGGAATGTGTGCCTGACCCCATTTTTTTGTATATGTTTTTTAGCGCGTATTCAGTGACGAAACGCTGTCCTCAATCCCCGACGGCAGATAGTCAAACGCCGGCAGGGGCGGCGGGATAAAAAGCGAGGCGAGGGAAATGACAAGGAACAGACCTCCAACGACAATCCACGCAATTTCGCCGCTTGTATACCATGTACGCATCGACCGGTTTGGCAGCTCGCGTTTCCAAAAGTCGTTGAGTGCAAGCTGGACCGGAAGAAGGATAAGCGTGGCGCCCAGCGCGACAAGCGCTTGTGCGTAGAGCGCGAAAAAACCAAATGACGGATCGCCGGCATACACATAGGAAAACACCATGATCGTCCAGCCCAGGATAAGCAGGGCGCTATATCCAAAACAGACCCCCAAGAGCGGAAACGAGCGCTGTCCCTCCTTCTTTGTCAGCGCATGGATTGCGGAAAATTGCGCGCAGAAGAAAATGATATCCAGTATTGGAAAAAACGCCGCGACCGTGCGCCCGACAGGACGTATTTGCTTGTTTGTTTGCTCCTTGATATGTTTCCAGTTGCGGTACATCCAGTACAGATGGTAGATGCCAAAGGAAAGGATGGAAAGAACGACGAATTTTCCGTTGTCCAGCGCGTTTGAATACGGCGCGTCTTCATATTCGCAACAGGCCATCTCTTTCCCTTCGCCCGAACAGTCCGAACATCCGCCGCCACAGCACGATTTTCCCTCAGCGCCCATTTCCGCGGAAGCAGCGCACCGGCAGTCGGTGGTACCGCAGGCGCCCTCGCATTGCGCCGATGATTCTTCTTTACAACATTTCATAGAGTGATTGTTATGAATATTCACTTATAGTATCGTTTTTTTTGGTTTTTGTAAAATGATAGCGCGGTTTTTAAGGTTGTCTCCAGACCAGAACGGTGTGATTGCTACTAACTGTTATTAGATCAACGAATATAGGAGTGAAGAAAAGCGTGTGTCAGAAAATAAAAAAAACTCAACGCGTAAGCACGACAGGTCAGTGGTTGATGGTTGCGGGTTGTCAACCGCGAACGAGTGGGGCTGTATATTTTTTGAATACGCCATCTCGCGAAATGAGGGTCGCCTTTTCACAGAGTGCTTGCGCAATAAGGAGGCGGTCAAAGGGATCGTTGTGGTGTGCCGGCAGTTTTTCCAGCATCTGCGTATGGGCAACAGTGATTGAAAGTTCGGTAAAGTTTTCTTCTGCAATCAGGGAAAATATGCGATCAGAAACGCGCAGTTTTCCAAGTGCTTTTTTTATTACAATTTCCCACGTTGAAACACTACTAACAAAGATGAGCGTATGGGGGTCGCGTATGATCATTTGTGCTTTTTGAGCAAGTTGGCTCGGATCATCAAACCACCAGAGGAGAATATGTGTATCAAGGAGGTACGTCACAGTGTTAGCGGGTAAAGTGTTTTTTAAAGTTTTTGGGCAGAATATCAAAGTCCTTCGCGATGGAAATTGTTCCCTTGAGTTGTCCCCCCTGCCGCTGTTTTGACAAAACAGTGAACGGCACGATCCTCGCCACCGGAACGCCAAATTTTCCAATAATGACTTCTTTCCCCATCTTTACATCTTCAAGAAGTTGAGAAAGGCGAGTTTTTGCTTCATGAGTATTCACGAGGGGCATATATTTTGAACTAGACTTAGCTTAGTTTAATTATAGCGCGCGCGGATAGTGTGTCAAGGATATCTGTCTGCTGCTGCGGTCTGGAGATTCTCCACACGACACAAGCAGTTGTGTCGCTCCCACGTCAATGAAAAAACCTCCTTTCGGAGGTTTCCTCATTGCCGAGGGGGAGAATCGGACTCCCCACGCAAGGATTTTCAGTCCTTCGCTCTACCACTGAGCTACCTCGGCGTGATAAGAGACCCCAACCCTTATCCCGTGCGATATGCCGAAGCGGATCCCGTGTGGGGATCTTGCTCGGACGTTGGGTGTGGGGTCTCAAAGGCGGTAAGGGTGGGTTCCGACTATGCTACGCTCTTACGTGTCGCCTAGTGGCAACCCGGTTTTTCCTCCTCCTTCTTCCGGATTTTGCTTCAACTTGGGCGAAGACCCGCTCGAGTTTCTCCATTCGACGACCACGATGGTCGTCATTGAAGACGCTCAAGCTTGTCCGCTCATGGCTACGAATACTTCTCAATTTTGTTCCTCCGAAAAAAGGTGGACTATGCAGCCCAGCGAAAAGCGCGAACGTCCTTCACTGAGCACCGACGGCATACCGACCGCCGGATTGATATAGTATAGATGAGTTTTTTAGAAAATCAATACCATTACTTTGTCATTCCCGCGCAAGCGGGAATCCAGTAAAATAGAGTATTGTTCATGAACAGGATACAAAAAAAGTGCCCGCGGCACCGTGTTGTGTTGAAAAGTACTTTGAATTACGGAAACTGTCATCCCTGCGCGTGAGGGCCTGTCCCCGACTGGATCGGGGACCGGGATCCAGCCCACAAGAAAAATCATTTTATTGACTGGATTCCCGCCTACGCGGGAATGACAACGCGGGGCATTATTGGTAGTTTCATAATTCAAAGAAAGTAATGAAATTCCCCGCTAAAAATCGCGCAAGCGGGACTTTGTAGCGGGGAGACGCGTACCAGTCAAACTGGCTGGGCCCGAAGAGAGTGGTGTGCCACTCGTCCGGGCCCGAAACCACTATTTGGGCCGGGGTTTCAGGGCGCGCCGACGATCGTCGGTTGCGCCCGTCTTATTGCGTGGCGGGGGCGGAGGGTCCTTTCTATCCTCCTTTTTTGGGGACCGAGGTCCCCACTGATAGGTCGTAGCAAATCGACTGCTCTTCCCTACCATACAGCCCCTTTCTGTGCGACAGAGGATTTTGAATGAGGCGACCGTCGCATCGCCGCCTCTCGTGTAATTTTATCGTGTTGAAAAATTAACATAAGTGCGAATGTGGTGTCTTTTGGTGGGCACGGGGGGACTCGCCGACAAGTAAATTTCCTGCAGGAAATTTCTCGCCGGCCGCCCCTCGTGGTTCTGTCTGCTGACAGAACATCGCTGCGGTCTTCTCGTCCCCACGCAACAGAAGCAGTTCTGTTGCTCCGGCCCAATCAAAAAACGCCGCTTGTAGCGACGTCTTTTGGTGGGCACGGGGGGACTCGAACCTCCGACCTCTTCATTATCAGTGAAGTGCTCTAACCAACTGAGCTACGTGCCCTTATTGACCCTCACCAATTACCTTAACAATAAAACCAAACCTAGCATGCAGGGGGCATACCTGACATAATCATACCATATTTCTCCCCTATTTTCAAGCCCCTACTCCTCGGGCTCGGGAACTTGTCCATTCACTCGCGCATGGTCGGCGATTTTTTTGAGATAGGCGCCATATCCGTTTTTACTATGGTCTTCGGCCGCCTTGAGGAGCACCTCTTTTGTGATATACCCCCTTTTATATGCGATTTCTTCGATACATGAGATTTTGAGGCCCTGCCGCTTCTCGACAAGCGCTACAAACTCTCCCGCCTCAAGGAGCGATTCATGCGTGCCGGTATCCAACCACGCGTACCCCCTGCCCAAGAGTTCAACACGAAGTTTTTTGTTTTCCAGATATGCTTTGTTCACGTCGGTAATTTCAAGCTCTCCCCGCGCAGAGGGCTGTATGGTCTTTGCGATCCTCACAATTGCGTTGTCGTAAAAATAGAGGCCGGTGAGGGCGTAGTTTGATTTTGGGGTTTTTGGTTTTTCTTCTACGGACAGAACAGCTCCATTACTGTCAAACTCAACAACACCATAGCGCTCGGGATCGTTGACATAGTATCCAAAGATTGTCGCACCGCCCGTCGTTTCCACGTCATGGACGGATTTTTTTAATATGTCGACAAGGCCATGGCCGAAGAAAATGTTGTCGCCCAAAATAAGGCAGACCGAGTCGGTGCCGATGAACTCTTCACCGATGATGAACGCCTCGGCAAGTCCGTTGGGCAACGGTTGTTCCTTATATGAAAATTGTAAGCCGAGTTGCGAGCCATCGCCAAACATTTCTTTGAAATGCGGCAAGTCCTGCGGCGTGGAGATGATGAGGATTTCGCGAATGCCGGCAAGCATCAGTACCGACAATGGATAGTAAATCATCGGTTTGTCGTAGATCGGAAGAAGTTGTTTGCACACGCTGCGCGTAATGGGATACAGGCGCGTGCCGCTGCCGCCGGCGAGGATAATGCCTTTCATATACTAGGGATTAGGGTGTAGGGAAGAGGGGTTAGTTTCTGCAGGAGTATTTAAGCAAAGAATGTGGGTGGTTGCAAGTATGCGATTAATCCTTTAGGATAGATGCACCGTACGGTCTGTGGCATGTCAATGGTACACCTGCTTTGGGAGTATTGCAAAATATCCAAAATGCATTACACTGTATACATGAAAACAAAACAATGTCTGTATTGTCACAAACGGTATCCTGAAAGTTCGTTCGGCGTTGCGCTAACAACAAAAAAGAAGATCTATCGCCGACGGAAGTGTTGCCATTGTTATCGAGAAACAAAGCAGATCCTTATCCAAAGGTATCACAAATGGTTAAACGACTATAAGATGCAACATGGATGCAAGAGGTGTGGCGCTACCGATGATAGAGTTCTTGATTTTCATCATAAGGATGAGAAATCTAAGTTATTCACTATAGGAGGTTTTCGTCGTTCGGTGGGTATTGAACGTATTAAGAAGGAAGTAAAAAAATGTGAAATTTTCTGTGCTAATTGCCATCGAATTCATCATGCAGAAACGAGAGAGCAACATTTAAATAATCGGGCTGTCGTATACCGGTAGTACGCTTGGTTTGGGACCAAGATGACTGGGTCCGATTCCCAGCAGCCCGACCAAAAGCGATATTCAGATTTTTCAAAACGTATGCGCGATCCGGATAACATTTCGTACACTCCCCACCCAACGAAACGGTATGATATTTCTCGCGATGAATTGTCCCAACATCGGCTGAAAGTTCTGCACGGGATTTATCATGAGCTTACGCCGATGGTACACTCGCTTGGACTTTCGCTTTTTGGCTCTCTCAGTAAGGGAAAGTAGCTCACCGAAGAAAACGCGCCCGGTGCCGATATTGACCTCTATGTGTATATTGATGGAAATGATTTAGCAGAGCACTTTACCGAACTTTCGAAGAAATATCCCAATAATTTTTTCTGGAAGGGTGCCATGAAAGAGATGCAAAGAAGCGTATTCGACGCCGATATTATGTCCCAAGCATTTCAAGGATTCATTCGGAATTTGATGGTCGAGCGCATGAAAAGCGGTGAGCTATCATTTAATCTTGCGAACACGAGCCATGTGATTGTCTACGCCTATCCGATGAGTTCGTATTTGCAGGGACCCGACACTCTCAGTGAGGGGGCGATGTTGGGGTTGTTTTATCTTGATGTTGGTGGGGGTTTGAAAAAATACCGCGCCGCGCTTCTCAAAGGACTTGCACGACGGTCAGAAAGCGCGCGGCAGAGAATATGGAATAAGATTTATGGGGAGAACATTTATCGGGAACGCCTTTTACACAATGATGAGGCGATGACAAAGGAGCTGGCAAAACAATTTCCCAAAACATTTGCGGAAGCGTGTAGGTATTACATCGGCGAATCATTGCCGCGGGATGATTAAACAATCACATGACAACAAAATTTGAACAATTAAAAAATATACTTGTCGAGCTGACCCACATCTCATCTGCAACAGCACTTCTGCATTGGGATCTTGAGACGTACATGCCCGAGCGGGGCGCTGAGATGCGCGGGAAGACGATCTCGGTGATGAGCGCGTTGTGCCATGAAAAGTTTACGTCCCCGGAATTTGAAAAATTGATTACCGAATTGAATGATGCAATGAAAAAATGGGGTCAGGCACAAATTCCTTCGGAAATTGAGCCAGACCCTATTTTTTCTGAGGAGATGGCGTGTGTCGTGCGCGAGGTATGGCGCGATTTTTCGCGGCAGAAAAAATTGCCAAAAGCATTTGTCGCCGAACTTGCGCAGGTGACATCTGATGCGCACGCTCCGTGGGTCCGGGCGCGAGCGACATCCGATTTTTCCATTTTTTCACCAACCTTGAAAAAAATCATCGAACTGAAACGACAAGAGGCCGAGTATTACGGATACGAAGAGTCGCCATATAATGCCCTGCTTGACGGGTTTGAACCGGATGCGACAATTGCCGATTACGAGCCGATGTTTGAAGAAGTGAAGAAATTTTTAGTTCCGTTTATTGCCTGCATAAAGGAGCAGTATGCCGGCGTCGCAGATCCCTCGTCCCTCGGGGGTACTCGGGATGACATTACTTCGCTCGGGATGACACACGGCGACTTTGATCCTATGGCGCAAGAAATGTTTTGTAAAGAAATGCTTGCGCGGATGGGATTTCCATTTGATCGAGGACGGCTTGATCAGACGGCGCACCCCTTTACTCAAGGGTTTCATGCGGGCGACGTACGCATCACGACACGGTACGATCGGGATAATGTATTTTTTTCAATCGGGAGTTCTATTCATGAAGCCGGACACGCGTTCTATGATCTCGGATTGTCCGCGGAACACTTTGGTACGCCATTGGGCGAGTCGCTTTCTCTCGGTATTCATGAATCGCAGTCGCGGTTATGGGAAAATCATGTCGGTAAGAGCCGCGCGTTCTGGACGCCGCTCTATCCCCGCCTGCAGAGCGCATTCCCAAAGCCCTTTGCCGATATTTCATTTGAACAGTTTTATCGCCATCTCAATCGCGTTGAGCCATCTTTGATTCGCACCGAAGCCGACGAGGTGACCTACAACCTTCACATCATCATTCGATACGAAATAGAGCGCGAGATTATCGAGGGGGCTATCGCAATAGACGATATTCCGGAGGTATGGAATCAAAAAGTGAAGCACTATCTTGGCATTGATGTGCCTGATGACGCGCACGGGTGCTTGCAGGACGTGCATTGGTCGTGCGGATATTTCGGCTACTTTCCCACCTATTGTCTGGGTAATCTGTACGCCGCTCAGCTGTATGCGGCGGCGCAGAGAGATATTCTTAATCTCGAAGAAGAAATTACGCAAGGATCATTCGACCACTTGCGCGAATGGCTGCGGACACGCATTCACGTGCACGGGAGACGCTATGTACAAGACGCGCTCATTTTGCGTGCAACCGGAGAGAAGCTGAACGCGCGGCATTTTATCGACTATATCACGAAGAAGTATTCTGAGATACAATAATGGCCTGGAGGTACGGGGAATTGAACCCCGAGGACCGAGAATGATAAGTCTGGCCTGCAACCATGCTACCCCCAGGCATAAATCAGTATATCATAAATTGTACGATACTCTTGACAGCCGGCAAGCACCCGTGCTATCATTAAATTAATGATAAGTCTGGTCCTTGTAAGCAACCATGAAGGATCATAATAAAACCCTCCGATGGCCATCGGAGGGTTTTATGCTGTTTATTTTTTGGTGAGACGCTGAAGTGCAAGTTCGTTTGCGATTTCTCTCGGGACGCGATTTGTCCGTTTGAGTTCGGCGAGAAGTGCCGCCATGCTTTTTCCGATTTTTTCATCAATGAGTGAGAACATTTTTTTTTCACTCATCCCCTTATGCTCAGCGTAGGAGGAAATAACGCCGCCGGCATTTGCCACAAAATCTGGAACGATGAGTACACCGCGGCGGTGCAGTATTTCTTCGATATGCTCTTTCATCGGGATGTTTGCTCCCTGTACAATAATCGACGCCTTCACGCGGTCGGCATTTTCGTCAGTAATGACGTCGGGCAGCGCGGCGGGAACCAGGACATCGACATCAAGCTCGAAGATGTCGCCTCCGGCACGTTTTTCGCCGCTCGGATCGTTGACCACCGACCCTGTTCTTTTTTTTGTCATCATTAGTTTTTTATAGGGCAGCCCCAGTGCGTTATACAATGTGCCCCGCGAGTCAGATACCGCGACAACAAGCACCCCCCATTCGCTCAAAAATTTATGGACGAACGTTCCGACGTTGCCGTAGCCCTCTATAGCGACTCGCGCGCCTTGTATGGGGATGTTTGAAAATGCCAGCGCTTCTCGCGCGGCAATGGCAACGCCATACCCCGTGCTTCCCAGTTCATGAGGGAGGCCTTTCAGTTTTTTTGGTTTTCCGGTGGCGGCCTTGCGGTTCTTTACCGCCTCAACGAACCATTGCATTTCTTGTTCTGTCGTGTTGACATCGGGCCCGGCAATATATTTTGACATGAGAAATGGTTTGAGCGCATATGCGAACCACTGGATTACCTCTTTTTTTTCTTTTGGCGTCATGCGTTTGGGGTCGCAGCAAATGCCTGATTTTGCTCCGCCAAACGGAATATCGGCCAATGCGTTCTTCAGCGTCATGGCCCGCGCAAGGCGGAACACCTCTTCTTCTGTGACGGACGGCGTCATGCGAATACCCCCCTTGCCCGGTCCGCGGACAGTGTTGTCAATAACACAGTAGCCCCAAATGTTCTTTTTTGGATAATAGACCTTCACAATGTATTCCGGCCCAAGTTCGCTTCCCAAAATCATAGAGTGAATGGGTAAGGGGTTAGAGTTTCGAGAGTAGTGTAGCGCAGGAAAACGGACTTGAACAGGGGGTAGTGGTTTTTGACGGACAATTTGACGCCTACCTGTTCCATAGTATACTTAAGACATCTATGGTTGCAAAAATTAAAAAATATCTGAAAACATTGGGGCCCGGGTGGATTACTGGTGCGTCTGACGATGATCCATCGGGTATCGGCACGTATTCGTATGCCGGTTCGCGCTATGGTCTGGGGCTGCTGTGGACCATGTTGTTTTCCATGCCCCTCATGTCGGCCGTGCAAGAGATGTGTGCGCGCATCGCGCAAGTGTCGGGTATGGGGCTTGGTGCCGTGATGAAGCACCACATCCCCCGCCGTCCCCTTTGTGCGCTCGTACTCCTTTTGGTCGGCGCAAACACCATAAACATCGCGGCGGATATCGGCGCAATGGCTGCCGCCACACAGCTTTTGGCGCCCCTGCCGTTTTTCTTTTTGGCGCTCGTGTTTACCATCGTCACACTCGTGTTGGAAATTTTTGTTTCCTATCGCGTGTACTCTCGCTATTTAAAATTTTTAACCCTGAGCTTGGTTGCGTATATCGTTGTTGCGCTCATTATCACGACGGATTGGGCGTCGGTTGCACGGGCAACGCTCGTGCCATCGCTTCAGTTTTCTAAGGATTTTTTTCTTGTGTTGGTTGCCATTTTGGGAACCACTATTAGCCCATACCTTTTTTTCTGGCAGGCGTCTACGGAGGTGGAAGAAGAAATTACGCATGGGCGCATTACGCCGCTTCAGCGCAGGGGAGCAACGCGCGATGAAATCCGCGATATGCGCATCGATGTTATCAGCGGGATGGTGTTTTCCAATATCGTCGCGTTTTTTATCATGCTTACGGCCGCAGTCGTGCTGTATCCGGGAGGCATTGTCATTCAGACCGCGCAAGATGCCGCTGCCGCGCTTGGGCCGGTGGCGGGAGAATATGCTTCTCTTCTTTTTTCTCTCGGGATTATCGCAACAGGCCTGCTGGCAATCCCCGTCCTTGCCGGCTCGGCATCATACGCGGTGTCTGAGATATTCGGCTGGAAATCGGGTCTGTATCGCAAGCTTCGCGAAGCGCACGGGTTCTACGGCGTCATCACCATCGCTACGCTTATCGGTTTGCTTATTAACGCGTTGGGTGCCGACCCCATTCGGATGCTTTTATGGACGGCGGTGTTAAACGGAGTTGTCGCACCAATCATCTTGACGGCGATTATAGGAATTGCTAATAATACAAAAATAATGGGGAAGTGGCGGAATGGGCCGCTGTCGAATTTTTTGAACGGTTTGACGCTTATCGTTATGACCGCGTCCATTCTCCTCATGATTGTTTTCTTGCAATAACGTGCGGGTATAGTATAATGGTTATTATGGCTGCCTTCCAAGCAGCATATGAGGGTTCGATTCCCTCTACCCGCTCCAGATAAAATATGAAAACAAAAATTGAAACAACCAAAGCTCCGCTTCCGGGGGCAAGCCCGCACTCTCAGGCAATTGCTGCCAGCGGATTTATTTTTACTCAAGGGTGTATATGTCTCACCCCCGAGGGAAAACTTCTTGAAGGAACGCTCGAGGATCAGATTCATCAGATCATGAAAAATCTTCAAGCAATTCTGGAAGAAGCGGGGGTATCCTTTTTACATGTCGTCAAAACAACAATCTACGTTACGGACATGTCGCTTTACGGAACGGTCAACACGATATATGCAAGTTATTTTTCCGCACCTTACCCCGCACGAGAGACGGTTTGCGTAAAAGGGCTTCCTCTCGACGCAAAAGTTGAAATAAGTATGATCGCAGCAAAGGACTAAAGAACTTTCGGGTCCGACCAACCACCATTGACCTTTTTGAAAAATCTGCTATCCTTGTGAGACCCTCAAAACGAGGGTCTTTTATTTCTAGGTCGGTTGGTGACGCTGGAGGGCTATGGACAGGCCCCATGCCCAGTCGACGAGAAGGGATTTTGTGGATCATCAAAGCATCCAAAGAAATCAGGTTTTGCTTATCATTATAACGATTTTGGTCCAGTTTCATCTTCCATATTTATCGCTTTCCCCTGCTCGCGCAGCCGCGATGAGTACCGAAGATGGTCTGGAGAGTGTTGGTTTTGGGGAACAGGGGGCCGAAACAGACGATTTTTCTTTTAATGAAAGGGGAATTCCCTATTTGAACGACGAAACTGGTGATTCTTCACCAAAAAGCGACATAAAACCCCGGCTCTTGGGTATTCATGTCGAGGTGCCCGGGAGTACCCCACGCAGGGCGACTGCTCTCGGTGTTGGGTCGGGTAGCGCGCGTACTATTGTGGTGACGGCGTATTCCAGCACAAAAGACCAGACGGATTCATCCCCCTGTATCACGGCAAACGGATTTAATGTGTGCAGACATGGGGCCGAAGATGTCATTGCGGCAAACTTTCTTCCATTTGGCACGCGCGTACAGTTTCCCGACCATTTTGGCGACAGAGAGTTTATTGTGCGGGACAGGATGAATGCACGATATTCAAACCGTGTCGATATTTGGATGAAGTCGCGTGGTGCCGCAAAGCAGTTTGGCATCAAGCGCCTTAAGATGGTTGTTCTCAGTGACGATGTGCCGGAAAAAGACGCGAAAGACACCCAGGTCGCAGTGAATTTTTAAGACAATAAATGGAAATGTGCAGGGGTTGGGCTAGATGCACGATTGGGTCGGGGATGGTAAAAAAAGACGCAAGCATGCGCCTTTCTTTTTTTTGTTGAAATGCTATGCTTTTTGAGTATTTTCGCAACAGATCTAATGGCTCAGTGGCGAAGGGGTAACGCGGCTGTCTGCAAAACAGCTATGCGCCGGTTCGAGTCCGGCCTGGGCCTAATTTCCTAAACAATGACACACGAGAAATTCATAATTATCGATGGCAATGCACTCCTGCATCGCGCATGGCACGCGCTGCCACCGCTGACGACGCAAAAGGGCGAGATCGTGAATGCGGTGTATGGATTTATTCAAATTCTTTTTAAGGCATTTAAGGAATTGGAGCCGACCTATTGCGCCGTCACGTTTGATCGCAAGGGCCCCACGTTTCGTCACGAGCAGTACGCCCAGTACAAAGCAACACGAGTTAAGCAGCCCGACGAGCTGTACGTTCAAATTGATCGGATAAAAGAGATACTGACGTGTCTTGGTATTCCCATTTTTGAAAAGGATGGTTTTGAGGCGGATGACGTCATCGCAACACTGTGCAGCACTATTACCCAGTCGCACCCCGACATTGAAAAAATTATTGTGACGGGTGACATGGACACGTTGCAGTTGGTTGATGAATATACGCGAGTATTTGCCCCGCGCAAAGGAATTACCGATACGGTGCTTTTTGATGTGCCTGCGATTCGCGAAAAATATGACGGACTTGAGCCAAAAGACCTGACGTTCTACAAAGCACTGCGCGGCGACCCGTCGGACAACATTCCGGGCATTAAAGGCATCGGAGAAAAGGGCGCGATTCAAATCGTAAAGGCGTTTAAAACGTACGGACATCTTCTTGAATGGATAGAACAAGGTGCGCATGAGGAGGAGGCGTCCCTGTTGAAGGAAAAAGTCCTCACTCTCTTGCGCGAGCAGAAAGATGCGTTTGCCACCGCACACGATCTTGTGTCGCTGCGTCGGGATGTGCCATTTGATTTTGATATTTCTTCCGCGCGCTTGGGCCATGCGGACAGTGCAGCGCTTGTCTCCTTGCTTCAGGATCTGGAGTTCAAGTCGCTTCTTCCTCGCCTCAAGGAGCTTTCCGGCATCGGATTTGAAAATCTCGATCGCGTGCAGGAGAACTTATCCAAGGGTTCCTCGCATGAGTATCGACTCTTGAACACTGAGAAGGCGGTCGCCGATTTTTTATCAGATGTTGCCAGGCAGAAGATATTCGCGCTTGATACCGAGACAACAAGCATTGACGCGCTTAACGCTGATCTTCTCGGCGTTTCCATTTCTTTTGAAGAAGGACGGGGCGCATATATTCCATGGCCGTCGTGCAGCGAAAAAAATAAACAGCGGATCAAGGAACTTTGCGAAGATCCGACCATAGAAAAAACAGGACATAATATAAAATACGACCTGCATGTATTGCGGAATGTCGGGATAGCCCTTGAAGGCATTGCCTTTGACAGTATGGTCGGAGCGTATGTTCTCAATCCCGGCGCGCGGTCGTACGGTCTGGATACCTTGAGCTTCAATGAATTTGGGTACCAAAAGATTTCCATTGAATCGCTTATCGGAACGGGCAAGAAGCAGCTCTCCATGGCAGATGTTCCAATTGAAAACGTTGCACCCTATGCGTGCGAAGACGCGGATTACGCATGGCGTCTTTATGAATATTTTTCACGGCGACTGAAAGAACACGGCCTCCTTGATCTTTGTCAGCGTCTTGAAATACCATTGATACCCGTCCTTGCGCGGATGGAGCGGCGCGGGGTAAAAATAGACACGTCATTTCTGAGCGTCCTTTCCGACACTCTCCATACAGAGCTTCACGCATTGGAGAAAAATATTTACAAGCACGCGGGGGGCGAGTTCAATATCAACTCCCCCATTCAGCTCAAGAAGATTTTGTTTGAAGACCTTGCACTGTCTGGGCCGAAATTAAAAAAAGGCAAGACGGGTATTTCTACCGCGGCATCGGAGCTGGAAAAAATGCGAGGACTTCACCCGATAATCGATTGCATATTGGAATACCGCGAGCGTACCAAGCTTGCAAACACCTATGTCGACGTGCTGCCAACGCTTGTTGACGTGAAAACGGGACGCGTTCACACATCATTTAATCAGACAATTGCCGCGACCGGGCGTTTGTCTTCCTCCGCGCCGAATTTTCAAAACATACCGATTCGTGAAGCGCTTGGCAGGGAAATACGAAAAAGTATCGTTGCCGAGAACGGAAACGTGTTGCTCGCCGCCGACTATTCGCAGCTTGAGTTGCGCATTGTCGCATCGCTTGCAAAAGACAAGGCAATGCTCGATGTGTTCGGGCATGGAGGCGATATTCATACGCAGACGGCTGCCGCTGTGCAGGGTGTTGCGCTTCAAGACGTGACGAGCGACATGCGACGCGCGGCAAAAGAAGTGAATTTTGGCATCATCTATGGCATGGGCGCTCATGGGCTTAGCATGAGTACCGGCATGCGCGTTGATGAGGCGCGTGATTTTATTGATCGGTATTTTGCGGTGTATCCCGGGATTGCGGAGTATATGGAACGCACGCTTGCCACTGCGCGTAAAACAGGATATGTCGAGACGCTGTTTGGGAGGCGTCGGTATGTTCCGGAGCTCTCCTCGAACGTATTTCAGGTGCGCGCTGCCGCAGAACGCGCTGCAATCAATATGCCGATTCAAGGAACAGGCGCAGATATTATTAAGCTAGCGATGATCGAAATTGAGAAACATTTTATGGGCTGGATCCCGACCTCCGCCGGGATGACAAAAGGGGGAATGATATTGCAGGTGCACGATGAGCTGGTATTTGAAATTCCCGAGGGAACGGAGCGTGAGTTTGGACTCCTTATCAAAGAGAAAATGGAGAGCGTTGTTGCGCTTGCCGCTCCACTGGTGATAGACGTAAAAATAGGATACAATTGGGGCACCCTACGAATTACGAATTAGTACGAATGTACGAATAGTAAAAGTACAGACGGTGTCTTCGCGAATTCGTATATTCGTAGATATTCGTTATTCGTAGGATTGTTATGGTTATCGACGGGAAAAAAATTGCAGAGGAATTAAAAGAGTCGCTGAAGACGCGAGCAAAACGGATGCGTGTACGACCCGGGTTTGCCGCTGTGCTCGTGGGCAATGACCCATCCTCGATGGTGTATGTTGAAAAAAAAGGACAGATGGCGCACGAGCTTGGTTTTTATTTTAAGAAGATTCAGCTTTCCCGAAACGCATCGCAGAAAAAAGTTATCGTTGCGCTTGATGCGCTTTCAGCAGACCCGAACATTCACGGCATTATTTTGCAAGTTCCCCTGCCAGGCCATATCGCACTCGATGAGGTCGCTCACCATATCGCTCCGGAAAAGGACATTGACTGTTTTCACCCCGACAATCTCGCAAAACTTTTTTTGAACAAACCAACGGTCATGCCGCCAACGCCCGAAGCGGTCCTTCGCCTGATCCGGTCAACAGGACAACAGCTTGAGAAGTCCGATGTGGTTGTCATTGGTGATGGATTTTTTGCGCGACAAATTTCCGCGCACTGTTTGAATCAAGGTGCGGTGGTCACGCTTGTGCATAGTCGTGCGCAGAGGTTGGCAGAGCTGACGCGGGCGGCTGACGTTGTTATTACTGCCGTTGGGCGTGCCGGATATTTGAAAGCAGGGATGGTCAAGAAAGGTGCAGTCGTTGTTGATGTCGGCATTACGAAGAGAGGAAAAAGCGTGGTAGGAGATGTTAACTTTGTTTCTGTCTCAAAAAAAGCACGAGCCGTTACTCCTGTTCCCGGCGGCGTTGGCCCTCTTACCGTTGCGATACTTATGGAGAATGTGCTTAAAGCAGCACAAAATAAATAAAAGCATTGACGAAATAATGTTGACCCTATACCCTATACCCTATACCCTTTTGAATTGGGGGCGTGGTGAAGTGGGATCATATCTCTCTCCAAAAGAGCAGTCGCAGGTTCGATCCCTGCCGCCCCCGCCAGAAAAATAATCAAAATAAAAACCCCCGATGACCGTCGGAGGTTTTTATTTTGGGATACCTTATTTATTTTCTTCGGCATTCCCCTTGTCATTGGATGGCGCACCGCCTTGCAGCTCAGCCAGCTTATCTTTGACGGTCTTGTTTTCTTTGTCGTATTGGAGGATCTGCTCAAGCGCTTTAATCGCCTCGTCCTTGTTTCCTTTCGCTGCTTGAAGGATGGAATAGTTCCAAAGCGCAAGGGCGTAATTTGGCCGCAAGGTAAACGCCGCTTTAAACGCGCTTGACGCGCGATCTTTTTCATCCAGGGATGCATACGCGAGCCCTGTCAGATAGAACAAGCTTTCGTCAGCCGAACGAAGCGGCGCGAGTCGCGCATTCAAGACAGCCGCCGTATCGAGTTCATTGAGTGCTTCTTCCTTATTGCCTTGCTCTGCGCGAATGGTCGCGAGATGGAAGTGTGCCGGCGCAAAGTCGGGTTTGAGATCAAGCGCTTCTTTCAGATATTTTTCCGCCATCTCCAGCGCCTTTTTCATTGCCTCTTTTTCTTTTGCTTTTGATTCCTCGCTTGCTTTTTCATTTCCCGCTCGCTGTTTGTGGAGCACCGCCTCATCAACATACATGCGTCCAAGATCAAATCGGACTTGCGGATTTGTCGGGTCCACTTCCACTGCCTTTGCGTATGTTTCGCTTGCAAGCTTTACCGCGTCGGCGGTGAAGGGCAGCAGCGATTGATAGGTACCGGCGGCATTCAGAATACTTTTTATATCTTTCGGGTTGAGCGCCAGCGCGCCGTTTGCCGCAGCCACTGCCTGGGATGGGAGCGTTTGGAGCGCAGCCGTTGCGTCTTCCTGCGTTTTTGCCGCACCGATAAGCCGTGAGAGTTTTGCGAGCAGCGCCTGGCTCAGCGTACGCGCGTATTGGTTGTTTCTCGGATCTATCTGAATGGCCTTCGCAACGGCGTTGATGACCGCATCGGTTGATTCAAGCGATACCGGTTCACCTTTTTGCTGTGCTTCGGCGGAAAGTTTGCGATCGGTAAGAAGCGCATCTGCAAACGCGAGATCGGCGCTATAGCGGGTTCCGGCAAAGAAAATGCCGACAAAGCCGAGTGCGACAAGCGTATAAAGCGCCAAGGACGATAGAATGACGAAGCGGTTTGACTGTCCTCCCATAACTTCTTTTCCGCTGCGCGCGGTGTAGGCGTAGATGAGCGCCATTAAGAGCCACCAGACGAACGTGAGCGTCATGTTTGACGGTTTGAAGATTGCCGCAACCCCCATACTCGACAGTGCGGTAACGACACTCAAGAGCATGAGCGAATCATCGCCAAGCTCTTTTTTCTTCAATGACGTGAGAACTTGCCAAAACACCAACACGGCCATAAAAAGGATGGCAAGGAGTCCAACAAAGCCCGTTGCCGCAATTTTTGTCAGAAGGTATGAACTGGACTGATCAAAACGGGCACTCCAGAGATCGAACAGATTTGCGCCGTTCATTTCTTTCGGGCGGAATTGCGTATAACTGGAAAGAAAGGTGCCGGGTCCATAGCCGAATGCCGGCGAGGATTTCAGCGTGTTGACGGTAATGTCAAAAGATGTCTGAAGCGAGGGTGTTGCGACAAGCGGCAAGGAGACAAATCGGGGCGGGCTCACAAACATCAGGGTAATGGAAAATACAATCATGAAAGACGGCAGTATAAGCCAGCTCACTTTTTGATTTTCCGGCAGTTTGAGGTAGAGCACTGCCAACGATATGACCAATCCTACGGCAAGCGAGAGCCAAAGGGTCGCATCGTTAAAAATAATAAGCAGAATGAGATGGAGTGCGGTAAAGAGCGCAAGGAGTGTGACGAGCATGCTTTTCTGTTTGCCGTCCGAAAGTGAAAGGCGGATGATTTCGTTTGTTGCTAGTACGAGCGTTGTGACACCAAGCACTCCCCATAAACTGAAAAGACCAACGGTATTAAATGATGTTGTTTTCGTAAAATCCCACGGGAGGAGCGCAACGCCGAAGAGCTGCAGCAGTCCTTCCACCGTCACGAGCGCTGTCGAGATGAGAAGGGCGTACAGAAGGCGAGATGTTGTGCGGGGTGTGCCGTTGTTTCCAAGAATAAACGTAAAGACAAGAGCGGCAATCAGCGTTGCCAAGCTCAAAAATTCCTGGCGATCGAGCCCCAAGATACTATTGTATGGGTACAGTGAGAACACTGTTGCCAGGATCCATGCGGCAAGCAGCGCAAGCATTCCCCAGCCAAGCGGTGATCGTTTTAGCTCTATTTTTCCGGTCACGACGATTTTTGTCGTGTACACCAGGCCGAGCCACAGCGCCCCGACAAAGAGCAGCATCTGTTTGTTAAGCTCCAACGCCTCTGTTGTAAACGGCAAAAAGAAGAGAGGCATAAGAAAGACCAGGCCGATGAACGACCATTCGAGAATTGTGTCGAGAAGACCGGACCACTGTTCTTTTTGCTCAGTAGTTGCCCTTCGCCGCGTGACGCGAGCGGATGTTTCCTCGACACGCATTTCACTGTAAGCCATAAAAAACTCAATTAGAGTAAATAAATAAACGTGTACTAATTATAACGAAAAACAGGACGCTGTAAAGGGCGCCCTGTGGACAGTTTATGGGTTGTCATCCCCGACTTGATCGGGGATCCAGTCAATATATTTAAAATGACCCCGTGACGACGACGGCAAGCGTTTGAGAATAGTCGCCTGAGGCGTTGGAGCCGGCAACGGCGGCTTTAAAGGTGATCGTGGTGTCGGAGTTCGTTGCCCACGTCGCTCTCTGGGCGAAGATTTTTGCCGAAGTCGTCACGCTCGTATCGATGGAGTTATACAGGCCGTCGGTACCGGACGTACGGAATCCATATTCCCCTCCCGGAGTGCCATCCACGGTTCCGTCCCCCACGCCACTGATACTATCGGTACTTGAACGCAGGGCTCCGTCAGACAAGACCGCCGCAGAATATCCGCTTGCCGCATTTGTCGTCACGCGCACGAGAATCGCATCGCTTGCAACCGATCCTTGTTGGATGGTTCCGAATGACACCGAACTTTTTGCCGCAGACGTATCAGAGGGATTGAGAAGCGAGACGGAGATAAACGGAATATCGTCCATTGACGGAAACCCTTGCTCAAAATTAAAATTGGAGCTTGTCGGAAAAGCGATGCTGTTCGTCGGCGGCATTGTTGTCGGTTCGCAGAGCGTGCCGATGATGGAAAAGCTTGTCGAGCTTGTTCTGCCCCCGCCGCAGTTGATCGAGTCGGATGTCATGCGGAAGCTTGAAGAAGAGAGCTGGGCAAAAACTCCTCCGGGTATGACAACTGATGACACCACAAGTGTCGTCAGTATGCATACGACGATTGAAGGATGCTTTCGCATAGTTTAGTTGTTGGCGTATGAGATCTCTATCCAGTCGGTACCGTCAAACATAAGGACGAGGACGTCTTTTCCGGAAATGGCGCGGGTCGCGGCGCCCAACTGGAGATTGCTGCTTGCAAGGGTATCCTGGTCCTGAAGGGTTACGGTGTTTGTTTCACTGTTTCCCGCGGTGATATAGATGATTTGTCCTGTCGATCCATTGGCGATGGTCGGCGCAGACGTTAGGGTGAGGTCGGCGCTCGGATCGAGAACAATCATAGCCGCATTGGCTGAAATCGTATTACTGACGGCGGTTATTGATTGCGTTGAAGATGGCGTATATGAAATCGCCCCCCCAATGCTAACATATCCAAGATCGTTTATTGTCACCTTTAGGGTATTTGAGCTGTCGCGAAATGTTGCAAGCGCGTATAAAACATCCGGTGAGGTGTCATTTGCATTATCCGAGAAAGCAGTATCAACGGTAAGAGAGGTATCTGACGCTATGGTTGTTACGGTTCGAGTTTCTCCCGTCACCGTGATGCGATCGCCGATGACGAGTTCTTTTGTAAAAAGGGTCCCAACCCCCGTTACGGTTGTCGACGCGGCAGGATCAATTGTTCCGGTAAGTGTGCCAGTGGCGCGTCCGGTCAGTCGAAAATTACCGGTAAGATCAAGCGTTGTAAGGGGTGTTGTTATTCCGATGCCGACACGGCCGTTTAAATAAGCAGCATATTTATTTGTTCCCGCCCCGCTTGGAGCGTCAATATAGAGAGAATAGGCATCTGTGGCGGTTGCGCTTACGAGCGTAAAACCAGTGATTCGCAGGGCGGCTGCGGTGGTGATTGTTGCGGTTCCTGAAGCGATTGGCGGGCCGCCGATATGAACCGTTGATGCGAATGTCGTATTTGGAGTACCGCTTGTCGCGGTAATTGTTGATTGGTCAAAACTGCTGAAGTTTTGGGTGGTTACAGAACCGGTCAAAGTATTGGTATGTGTTGCAATGGTAAAGTCCGTAATGCCACTCGTTACAGCGGTGTGAGCCCCCGGGGTGAGAGTAAAAGCCGCCCGCCCCCCCGAGATAGCCGGTTGAGTGATCGTCAAATACGATGCGGGGGTGAGTGTGCCAAATCCGATATTTCCCGCATCTGTGTTTGTTGTCAGCGCGTAAAACGAACCGCTCGTTTCCGTCGCCGGCCTTTCAATAGAGAGTCCAACCGACGTGACAGTTCCAGTTGTTTGTAGCTGGTTGGGTGGGTATATGCGAACGCCATACCATGTATCGGTACCCGCTCCCTCAGAGTGCGTAAGCCGCGTAGAACCATCTTGATACCCATCGACAAACAGGCCATATGTCCTCGTATTTGTTGCCGCCCCGTTCGATACGGACGGGGTCGTTGCATACATGTTGAATGATTCAAAATTAGTAGTCACCGCAAGATTCGCCATGTTGTTATAGATGCCGTAGTAGTTGCTTGATGAGTTTGTTGTCGGTGCGATAAGCAATCCAAAACGATTTGTGATCGTTGCGCTTGATCCTGCCTTTGGCAGATCGTCAATACTTATCGTTGATGCGTTGGTGAGGGTTGATGCTCCCGCAAAATCATAGGTCGGGGCTTGAATGCGCATTGCACGCTGTGTGGCAAGCGCACCGGTTGCAAATGTTACGGTTCGGTTCAGATTGAAATTAATATCCGTTGCCTCTGTGCTTGCGGTAAGACCCGTGTGCGCCGCTCCGGAAAATGTAATTGCGCCGCCGCCGGTGATTGAAAGAAGAGGGGCGGCCGTTGCGCCGGACGCAACGATCAACACATAGTTTGAAACAGTTGCGCCGGTGAGATGGCTCGCCGCAGTCGTGCTGTGTCTTGCTCGTGTCGCGCCGGTGAAACACGCCGTTATGCCCGCGCCGCAAGTTGCCACACTTGCCCCCAGCCCCGTATATGTAACGATCTCGCTATCAATGAGCAATGTGCCTGAAACCGGATAGCCCGATGTTGACGCAACGGGAATCGTAGTGACGGTCGTATTGATTCCCCCATTGAGCGTTGTGAATGAAGACGGTACGGGATTGAACGATGCGCCGCCGAGGAATTGTGTTGATGGTACCCCATCAAGCTCATCGGCATTGTATGCGTACGGCACCGCGCTCATGCGAATGCGCGGCGAGAGATCTTCGTAGGTATCGTTCGTGTTGGTCTCTATGCTTATGGAAAGATAGTAAACCTGACTTGACTGGTTATCGAAATCCTGATTAAGCACCGGCATATTGGTCACAGAGGTATCACCAAGAGGTACCGAGAGTACGCCCCGCGTAATAGTGGCTGCCACAGCAACAGAATCAGAATTCGCGGTGGCACTACAGTTGGTTGTCCCCGTTCCGGTAATCCACAGACAAGTGCCACCGGTTGATGCGTCCCAAATACGAAATACCATATTGCGGGAGCCATCCGCAACCGGTACATAATTCGCGTCACTGATTCGTCCCTGGAACACGAGCGGCGCACGGCGCGTCGAGGTGGCTGCATGCAGTGAAACATATCCGCCGAGCGTACCGAACACAATTAACGCAAGCGCAAGAATCGTCGGGAATGATCGTCGTCTTGAGTACGCGCGACAGAGTCGCACAAAACATTTCAATACTCGTTTTTGCCTATAAAGTTGGGGAATAGAAAAAATCATACGTCGTGGTTGATAAAGTTTTCCACAAAGCACATATTCATAGTATAGCACATTTTCCTTTATTGTGGAATATGATATAAATATCTACGAATACGAAACCTACGAATACGAATTTCTACGAATATACGAATAGACCTTTCATACGGTATGCTCCTGTGGCGGAATTGGTATACGCGCTGGCCTTAGAAGCCAGTTCCCGCAAGGGATTAGAGGTTCGAGTCCTCTCAGGAGCATGAAAATGCGAGTGAAACAACAGAACTGCTTCTGTTGCGTGAGGACGAGAAGACCGCAGTGATGTTTTGCCAGAAGGCAAAACCACGAGGGGCAGGCCTCTCGACCGAGCATTGCGACGGCAAGGCGAGAGTTGTAGGCGAGTCCTCTCAGGAGCACCAGAATAAGCACCAAATCCAAAATTTCAAATCACAAATAAATCACAATGCTCAAAATTCAAAAAACTCTATCACCCTTTGTTCTTTCTCGTTTTTTATTTATGATTTGAGATTTATTTGGAGCTTGGAATTTTGAATTTGTAATTTTCTTTGTAGACACTACTGCTAGCGGTAATCCCCAGTACATCCACAGCCAACCAAAAAACAGCAGTTTTTCTTTCTATGAGGGGGCTTGACACCCTTTTATTATTCTGTATAATGCCATTACTTGTACTGGAAAAAATCTATCCTGGGCAAGGAGAGATCTGGGAAGCCACCAAATAATCTCGTTTGAGACACACTTTTCTGCAAAACCATACGATGTTACAACAAATAACAGCAATTAAAAAGAAAAGGTAAGGGGTCTAAAACGAGGCAACCATGCCGCTATTGACCGCTTACAGGCGGTTTTTTTGTTGTTTTGGGAGTATTTGCGGAGACCGGGAACGACGAAATACCAACCGTGGGTTTTATAAAGGACAGTGACGGGTAATCGGGTTCGCTCGATTGTCCGCCATTCTCCTTTATCGATAAGGGGCGACGGTTTTAAAACCCTCCAACCCCTGTAAGGGAGCGTTCGTTGACAATCCAAAACATCAAGTAAAACAACAAAACGAAAAGAAAAGAGTATATACACTCATAATCATTTTGCAATTTTGCTTATAGATAAAGCAAAAGTTTTGATTATGGTCGAGATAATAGTAAGGGCACACGGTGGATGCCTTGGCGTCAAAAGACGATGAAGGACGTAGCAGTCTGCGAAAAGCTTCGGGGAGGCGACAAGCAACCTTTGATCCGAAGATCTCCGAATGGGGAAACCCACCCTGATGGAAGATCAGGGTACCCTGTCTAAAGAACAGGGGGATAACCCGGTGAAGTGAAACATCTCAGTAGCCGGAGGAACAGAGAACAAGAGTTTATTCCCTGAGTAGCGGCGAGCGAAACGGGAAGAGCCAAAACCAAGAGAATTCCAACTCAATATAAGGTTTTTCTTCCGCAAGGAAGGTCTATCAAGTGTTGAGGGAAGGCGATCGGGCTATAGATTCTTTTGGGGTAGCGGGATAGTGTGCGTATGGCACCCGATTGTGCCATGCAGAGCAGTGGATTTTTAACAGAAAGGCCTGGGAAGGCCTGCCATAGAGGGTGAAAGCCCCGTATGTGAAAAGAATCTTCATATCTGTAGCATGGTGTCCCAAGTACCACGCACCTCGTGAAAGTGAGTGGGAATCTGCCAGGACTATCTGGTAAGGCTAAATACTTTTGACGACCGATAGTGAACAAGTACCGTGAGGGAAAGGTGAAAAGCAGCCCGGGAGGGCGATGAAATAGTATCTGAAACCATGTGCTTACAAGGAGTCGGAGCTTTTCGACTCGTTTGTCACTTTGTGCCAAGCTCGCTCAAAACTTTCAGCCCTATCCTTAAAAAAAGGGTCGGAGATTCTGAGCGAATGACGAACGAAGTGAGGAATGAGTCGAAGAGTGACGGCGTTCCTATTGAAGAATGAGCCAACGAGTTTGTGTATGTTGCAAGTTTAATCCGCGTGCGCGGAGTATGCATAGGGAAACCGAGTCTTAACG
>JACQWH010000061.1 GCA_016209345.1 Candidatus Uhrbacteria bacterium | reverse complement strand
CTATTATATATCGATTATTTTATCTTTCGGAATGGTGATAAGGGCTTTTTTCCAATCCTTTCGCCGCCCGCTTCGCTGGCCAAATCGCACCTCTTTTCCGGCCATATTCATCAGCCGAACGGCAACGGGCATAATGCCATACAAATTGTAGCATGCTTTTTTTATCGCGATTTTCGTGGCGCGAGGGGCAACCTCAAAAACATACACGTGCTTTGCCACCAACGCAAGAGATTTTTCCGTGACAATAGGGCGGATAAACAACGCGTTCTCGCGAACGGAAAATTTCTTGCCGGGAAGAGGCGTATTTTTTTCTTTGGTCGACACCGCAGCGGGTATCACCGCCTCCTTCTCTTGGGGCTTTTGCGCGGTCGCGTCTGCTCGCTGCTGATTCCTTTTAAAAATATTCCAGGCCATATACTTAGAAAATTCCAAATTCAAAATTACAAATGACAAATACATCACAATACCCAAAACTCAAAATATGGTTCAACTTTTGAATTTGAGATTTTGAATTTATTTGGAGCTTGTAATTTTGAATGTGTGATTTCATATTTTATTCTTTCTTTTCTCCAAGCAGAGCAATGATTTCATCCAATGAAGAAAGTGACATAATAATTTTTGAGCATTTTAAGGTATCGCGGACATTCAGCGATGCGGGAGAAAGCACTTCGACGCGAGGAATGTTTCTCATGCTTCTGCGAAGCGCTATCTGTTTTGAGGGGATGACAATTCCTGTGCGGGGCATCCGTTTTCCTGCCGGGGCAAGAGGAAGCCGCCCGAGAAACGCGTGCGCCTCTTTCGTTTTCGGATTCTCAAACTGCAATCCATCCAGAAGAATAAGCGCATGCCCGGCAGCGCGGTCTGACAATACCATACACAGTGCTTTGCGCTTGACCTTTTTGTTTATCTTCACGCTCCAGTTTTGATTTCCGCGAGGCCCGAACGTAATACCGCCGCCGCGCCACAACGGCGATCGGATCGAACCATGGCGCGCGCGGCCCGTTCCCTTTTGCTTCCATGGCTTTTTCCCGCCGCCGCGCACTTCTCCCTTTCCCTTTGTTGTCGCGGTTCCCTTTCGCGCATTGGCATCCTGAGCTGTCACGACAAAATGAACAAGCTCTTCTTTTATGGGAACGCTAAAAATTTCAGGCGGCAACTGCCGGCTTGAAACAACTGTTCCCTGCATGCTGTACACATCCAGTGAGAGAGGATCGCCGAATTTTTTTTCCTTTCGTTTCATAATAAAGCAGGTTTCAGGTTCTAGGTTTTAGGTTCTAGTGGTTCTTCTGCCGGCGCTTCTTCGCTTGGCGCTTCTTTTCCGGCTGTTATTTCTGATTGTTCTTCTTGCAATTCGGGCTGCTCTGCTACTCCCTCTTCCTGCACCGGTTTACTTTGCTCTTGAGGTGAGAGGTCTTCTTTTTCACCATTCTCATTGGAATATATGGCGCCCTCTCCTTGATTCTTAATTTCTGATTCCTGATTATTCTTTTCAAACACCATCTCTCCTTCATGGCTTGTAATAACAACGATACCGTTGCGAGGGCCGGGAATGGCTCCATACACGGCAAGAATATTCTGCTCGGGATCTGCCGATACGATTGTTAATTTCTTGACGGTCACCTGTTCGCCGCCCATGCGTCCCGCCATACGCTTGCCTTTAAACACATGCTGCACGCCGCCCGAGCCGATAGACCCCGGCATGCGCTCCTGATCCTTATGGCCGTGCGTTGTCGGATGTCCGTGGAAATGGTGCCGCTTCACAACACCGGCAAATCCCTTTCCCTTCGACGTGCCCGTCACGTCAACGTGATCACCCACCGCAAAACTTGCGACATTGACTACGTCTCCGCGCATCACGCCTTCCACGGGATGGTGCAGGCGCATTTCTTTTATGCACGCAAATCCCCTTCCCGGCTTTGCGGTCAGCCCGCGAAGATGACCCTGGAGGGGCTTGTGCGCCTTTTTCTTTTCGCCAAAACCAAACTGAATGGCGTCATATCCGTCATTTTTCACGGTCTTTACCTGTGTGACGATACAGGGGCCTGCCTTGACAAGCGTATACGGAACAACCATGCCGTTGTCCCCATACTCCTGTTTCATCTCAATTTTTCTTCCGATGATGTATTTCATATAGAGACCTCTGCAAAAGTCCATGTGTTAATTTCTTCCGGCTCATTTTTGTCCGGTCTTGCCCCAAAAAAGCGCTGAACTCGTCGGAATACTTCAGTATTCCTCTTCATCCATCATCTTTTTTGGAATAAGACCGACTCAAAAATGACCGGGAAGCCCTTTTGCAGAGGGCTCTAGATAAACAAAAACCGAAGCTCAAAAGAACATCGGTTTTCGCCGGTAATACTCTTTTGCTGCTTATGGTGTAGTACTGCGTGAGAAGCAATCTCCTTCTTCGCCTCTCCCCCCTTCTCAACACTTCCCCGTACACCTATTGTCGCGCTAAAACCATTGTGATTGAACGCGCCAATAGGGGTGCGGGGGTTATTGAAATGTGAAGAGCGGCGGAAAACTATAATGTTTTAATTTCAAGCCCGACTCCCGCAGGCAATGTCAGGTTCGTCAGCAATTCCGTCGTCTTTGATGTAAAATCGACGATGTCGATCAGGCGTTTATGCACCCTCATTTCAAACTGATCCCGCGCATCCTTATGAACAAAGGTTGACTTCAAAACAGTCACCTTTGACGTCTCGGTTGGCAGCGGAATGGGACCCTTGACGGTCGCGCCGCTTCTCAGGACCGCATCAATGATGCTCTTTGCGGCCGCATCAATGATCGTGTGATCATAGGCGCGCAATTTAATCCTGATTCTCGGCTTGTCTGCCTCTTTCTCGTCTTGCTTTTTGGAATGAACGGTTGCTGTGGATGTCATGGGATCATCGCCTATTACTTCTGAATCTTCACAACGACGCCTGCGCCAACGGTCAGTCCGCCTTCGCGAATAGCAAACCTCTGCTTTTCTTCCAGCGCGACCGGCGAAATGAGCTTGACGCTGATGCTGATAGTATCGCCCGGCATAACCATTTCAACGCCCTCCGGCAAGAAAATTTCACCGGTGACATCGGTCGTGCGGATATAGAACTGGGGTTTGTATCCTTTGAAAAATGGCTTGTGGCGGCCGCCCTCTTCCTTTGACAGCACATAGACCTCCGCCTCGAACTCTGTGTGGGGGGTAATGGTTCCCGGCTTGGCAAGCACCTGTCCGCGCTCAACTTCATCTTTCTTCGTACCGCGCAACAAGAGGCCTGCATTATCGCCGGCGCGTCCTTCATCGAGCGATTTGTTGAACATCTCAACGCCGGTGACCACGGTCTTCTGCGTGTCGCGAAGGCCGACGATTTCAACTTCTTCGTTGACATGGATAATGCCGCGTTCGATTCTTCCGGTGACCACCGTACCGCGCCCTTCAATAGAAAAAATATCTTCAATCGGCATCAAAAACGACTTTTCTGTGTCGCGAACCGGCTCGGGGATATATTCATCAATCGCCTTGATAAGGTCCAACACCGGCTTGCTTGCCGCTTCATCGGACGGGTTCTCAAGCGCCTTGAGCGCAGACCCGCGGATAATGGGAGTGGTGTCGCCGGGAAACTCGTATTTTTTCAAAAGATCGCGGACTTCTTCCTCAACCAAATCAATAAGCTCGGGGTCGGAAACCATGTCAACCTTGTTTAAAAATACAACAATGTACGGCACGCCGACCTGGCGGGCAAGCAAAATGTGCTCGCGTGTCTGAGGCATGGGCCCATCAGTGGCAGAAACAACCAAAATCGCGCCATCCATCTGGGCAGCACCGGTAATCATGTTCTTGATGTAGTCGGCGTGTCCGGGACAGTCCACGTGAGCATAGTGCCGGCCGGCGCTTTCATATTCGACATGCGCCGTATTAATGGTAATACCGCGCGCTTTTTCCTCCGGCGCTGCGTCAATATCATTCACGGATTTGTTCTGAGCAATCATGCCGTGGGCGGCCAATACGCTCAAAATGGAGGCGGTCAGCGTGGTCTTGCCGTGGTCAACGTGTCCGATGGTACCAACGTTAACATGGGGCTTGGTTCGTTCAAATTTCTCTGCCATATAGATAATTTAGAATTTATGATTTTTTATATAATTTAAGTCCTTTCACAAAAGGACAAAACGTGGTTGTAAGTGTATCAAGATTGGAGAAAGTGTCAAGTGAACCCTGTTTATTTCTTTTTGGCGACGATTTCTTCGACAACATTGCGAGGCACTTCGGAATAGTGGGCAAACTCCATGGAATAGCTCGCCCGACCTTGCGTGAGCGACCGCAAGCTCGTTGCGTAGCCAAACATCTCTGCCAGAGGAACCATTGCGTCAATCACCTTTACTCCCCCGCGCTCCGACATTTCCTGTATTTGTCCGCGTTTTGAGTTCAGATCGCCGATTACCTCGCCCATAAACTGTTCGGGCGTGACGACCTCCACTTTCATCATCGGCTCAAGCATGACCGGCTGGGCATTCCTGCATCCTTCCTGAAACGCCATGGATCCGGCAATTTTGAAAGCGGCCTCGGATGAGTCAACGTCATGGAACGAACCGTCGTAGACCGTCACCTTTACGTCAATAATCGGATAGCCGGCCAGCACGCCGCGAGTCAATGCTTCTTTGACGCCTTTCTGAATGGGCGCGATAAACTCCTTTGGAATGGCTCCGCCCTTGATTTCTTCTTCAAATTCAAATCCCTTGCCCGGCTCAAGCGGCTCAACGCGCAGCCAGCAATGACCGTATTGTCCGCGGCCGCCGGACTGACGGATGTATTTCCCTTCCGCTTCTGCCATTTTCCGGATGGTTTCCTTGTAAGCGACTTGCGGCTTTCCGACATTTGCCTCAACTTTGAATTCCCGCTTCATGCGATCGACAATAATCTCAAGATGAAGTTCTCCCATACCGGAAATAATGGTCTGGAGCGTCTCTTCATCGGTGCGAACGCGAAATGTTGGGTCTTCTTCCTGGAGTTTTGACAGCGCGATGCCCATCTTCTCCTGGTCCGCTTTTGTTTTCGGCTCAATGGCAACCGCGATAACCGGCTCGGGAAACGTAATGGACTCAAGCACGATTGGGTGATCCGGATCGCAGAGCGTGTCGCCGGTAAACGTGTTTTTCAAACCAACAGCCGCCGCGATCTCACCGGCATAGATTTCATCGACTTCTTCTCGGTCGTTTGCGTGGAGCCGAACAATGCGGCCCACCCGCTCCCTGTCCCCGGTACGCGCGTTCAACAAATACGAGCCGGATTTCAGCGTCCCTGAGTATACCCGGAAAAAACAAAGTTTTCCGATAAAGGGATCCGCGGCGATTTTAAAAGCAAGTCCGGAAAACGGCTCTTTGTCGTCCTCATGACGGACAATTTCCGTATCCGGATCGGACGGATGAAACCCCTTCACCGGCGGAATGTCGATCGGCGAAGGAAGATAGTCGTTCACCGCGTCGAGCATAAACTGGACGCCCTTGTTCTTGAGCGCGCTTCCGCACAGTACCGGAATGACGGTACGGGCAATGCAGGCCTTGCGTAATACGCGCCGAAGGTCTTCCAAAGAAATCTCCTCGCCTGCCAAGTAGGCATTCATGAGGTTTTCATCGTTTTCAATAATCGCCTCAATCAAGTCATGGCGGTACTGCGCGCACTTTTCTTTCATGTTCTCAGGGATATCGGTTTCATCGAATTTCGTCCCCATGTCATCCGTATAGAGGTAAGCGCGCTGTGTCAGAAGGTCGACAATACCCTTGAACTGATCTTCGGCCCCGATCGGCAGTTGCAGCGGATGGGCGTTTTTCGTCAATCGATCGTGAATCGACTGGAGGTCGGCATAAAAATCCGCGCCGGTTCTATCGAGCTTATTGATAAAACAAATGCGCGGAACGTTGTATTTATCGGCCTGGTGCCAGACGGTTTCCGATTGCGGCTCAACGCCGGCAACACCGTCGAATACGACAACGCCACCGTCCAGAACGCGCAAAGAGCGCTGAACTTCAACGGTAAAGTCAATATGCCCGGGAGTATCAATGATATTGAGCCGATGGCCCTTCCAGAAACAGGTTGTGGCGGCCGCGGTGATAGTAATGCCGCGCTCCTGCTCCTGCTCCATCCAGTCCATGGTCGCGGCACCCTCGTGCACTTCGCCGATTTTATGTTTCTTTCCGGTATAAAAAAGAACGCGCTCCGTCACGGTTGTCTTTCCCGCGTCAATATGCGCGATAATGCCGATGTTGCGTGTTTTTTCAAGTGAATATTCTCTTGCCATAAACTAGGTTTCAGGTTTCAGGTTTCAGGTTTCAGGTTCTAGCTTTTAGCTTCTAGGTTCTAGGTTCTAGGTTCTAGGTTCTAGGTTCTAGGTTCTAGGTTCTAGGTTCTAGGTTCTAGGTTCTAGGT
>JACQWH010000060.1 GCA_016209345.1 Candidatus Uhrbacteria bacterium | reverse complement strand
CGAAGCTGTCATTCCCGCGGAGGCGGGAATCCAGAATAAAAATAAATCCGTATAAGGAAACACCGCAATTATATACTGGATCCCGGTCCCCGATCCAGTCGGGGACAGGCCCTCACACGCCGGGATGACAATGCTTTGGCGATTTCAAGAGAATAAAGATGTACTCATTTCATTACCAAGTTAACCATTGATATGTAAGTCATCCATATCTTTAGTCATTAGTGGCAGTATAGCATAATTCCATTATTCAAACAAGGGGACGAATAAAGAAATCTGAACAAAAATTGTATTCAAGACCCTTGACATTTGTGCGATACTATGAGATACTTTTCGCGCCATGAAAAAGCTTATGCTTTTCCTGGCCTGCGCCCTTGGGGCGCAGGTTGCGGCGGTCCTGCTCCCGCAGGCCGCCCAGGCGATCGAGAGTCGCGAGATTCTCGGTCGGGAGAAGGCAGAAACCTTCTCCGCCCCGGGGGGAACCTCGGGATACACCGTCACCCTCGAGGGTGACGGAACCGCTGTCTTCGCGGAGGCCTGCGGGCCGTTCGTGAAGGACGAGGGGACCTCGTCGACTCAGGCGCATTACAGCGCGCCCGAGGAGACGAAGGAGCCCACACTCTGCACGGTTTCCGTCACCCACCGGTCCAGCCGGGACCGGTCGCGGCTCACCCTGGTCCTGGACCAGGAGAATGAGTCGGGGCTGGACCTGCCGTTGGCCGGCGGTGGGTTGACGTGGACCGCCGGTACCCACCCGAGCGCGCCGCACAGCGGCCTGGCAGGGGGTCTGCGGCTCGAAAGGCCGTTGGCTCCTCACTCGAATCTCGCTTTCACCAGCGAGCTCGAGTACGCCGGCGAGCTGATCGGCGGCGAGTCCGGGCGCTGGCCCCAGACCGGATCGTCGGAAAACGAGGTCCGGACGTGGGTCGGCGTTGCGGCCAGGCCCCGGCTTGGCCTCCGCTGGGGACTTGAGGGCGGATTCGCGCTCAACCCCCTGGGGACCAGCATGGCGGCGATGCCACTGGGACTGCGCCTGGCGCTGTCCCAGCCCATTGAGCCGGGGAACTGGCTTGAGAGGTCGTCACGGACGCAAGTCCTGACGAACTTCAGCGGCGCGCTCGCGAGCCAACAGCTCGCGGCCGACGCGGCCTGGGTCCGGTGGGGCACCCGGTTGGGAGCCCTGGCGCTGACGGCCGGCTTGGCGGCCGAGGCGCGGTACGAGGGGGCGACGATCGTCGCCAACCTCGAGCCGCGGATCGGATCGCAACTCGCGACCCGCTGGGGCACGCTCCGCTTAACGGCGGGCTATGTCTTCGGCAACAGGCCGGGGATCCGCGCGGGGCTGTCGTTCCTCCCCTACTGACGGGGGGAACGACAAAAAACCGGACGAGGATGTCCGGTAAGGTCGGGACCATCTGAGACCAAGGAGGGAATCAGTGGTCAATTTGAAGCGCACGCAGCACAATTCGCGGGCGCTTCTTTCTTTTTTATACAACTTACCTTGAATTACGAAAACGGCTCTTCCGAGTTTTCTGTGGGTATGTTTGTAATTTGAGACTGGTGAAAAATGTTTTTCCCTCCTTCTTTTTTCTCCGTTTACAAACGTCCAACGCTTATTTTTCGTACTGGATCCCGGACAGTGCTCGCCATTTGGCGAGCTCCGGGATGAGTCTGTAGCATTTTTCACCAGACTCAATTTATTATCATCGAATCGTCTAGCGGGGTTGTCATCCCGGCGCAGGCCGGGATCCAGTCTATAAATAAATCCTTATAGCAATAAAACATAGCGTGGTCTGGATTCCCGCCTTCGCGGGAATGACAACGGTGAAACAATTCGACAGTTTCGCAATTCAAAAACTTAACATGTTTTACATGGAAGCTACCTGCATTCGCACATCCATATCCTCAATGAGTTCTTTCCGATATTTCGCAACTTCGTCGCGCTCCATCTGTTCAAATTGCGGGATATGGGTCTCTAAAAAAATGCGCACCGTGTCAACGTCTTTTGTCCTGCTTTTCATCAGGCCTTCCAGTGTATTTTGGTCCTCATCGCTCAGTGAGTCAAGAATGCGCTGGACAACCCGCATATAAATAACGAAAAAAAACGATTCAAGAAACTGAATCCGCTCCTCTTCGCTCATGCGATCCAAATACAGCTGGGTATAAAGATCGACATCGACAAGCGATGCGACGCTCGATAAGGATGATTGGTTTTGCATAGGGATACGTATCTAAAGATAAAATGCTTATAATCCTTTTTTGAGAAAAAAATCCTTCACCTCAAGCGAACCCTCCTGAAGCGTCGGACGTTTGTCGTCCAACAGACGGTCCAGAAGTACGAGGTGATGATAATCCACAGACGTCGTCTCGCGGTCGGACAACACAAAATCCTGCCGGTCGAGTGACCGGGCGAAACTATTTTTAAGAAGCGGACTTAAGCTCCCTTCATCCAAAAACGCGTTGAGCTCGCCCGGATGCGTTTTTTTTGCATCATCGAGCATTGTTGAAATCGTTCGCGTAAAGTCGCCAACCGTTCGATGGGCAACGTTCTCCATAAAATGTGACGGAAGCGCATGGTTTTTCTGAAGTTCAAGCAAAAGCCGCACATAGCGCTGCTCTTCAGTGAGTATCTCCTCTGGCGGGGTTGTTGGCTTACCCTCAGCGCTGGGCTGTTTTTGTTTTATCCCCTTTTCCGCTGGTGCTGGCTCTGCTTGCGCCTCCCTTTCTTTTGGAGGAGCGGCTTTTTTCTCACTGACGGGTTTTTGTCGCGCCTCCTCTTGAAGGGGCGGTGGCGTGTCTTTTGGAGCCGATTCTTTTGTCTGTTCGACTACCGGTTCTGTCGGAACAACAGGAACGGTGGCAGTTGCAACAGGTGGTATTGCTTCCAGATCACCGGGGAATATTCTGGAAGGCACGCCTGCTGGCGCATACGCACCTCGTTGCGCCGCATCGATATCAGTGTCAATAAATGGCTCATGAAGGCCTTTGATAGGCGCTCGTTTTGGTGTTTCGACAGGATGATCGACCGCTATGGTATCAGAAATTCGAACGGGCCGAGTCGGTTCAGGAGCTTTCACGCGTACTTTTATTTTTTGCTGTTCGCCAACTGGCATGCGAGGAGCCTTTCTTTCGTGTATCGCTGGTGCTTTGCCCTTGGTCTCAATTCCTTTCTTTTGATGCTCTTCTCCTCCAAACCACTCTCTCCAATGCTCTGATAGTATATCCTCCGCGTACTTATCCGCTGTTGAATGGTCAGTAGCACGAGCTTCTTCATAGAAATGGCGCAGTTGGTCAGGGCTTGCCTTCAACACGACACGGCCATGATCCGTTCCGATCAACTTATGTGCTCGAAGGTTTGATATAAATGTCAGCAACGCGCCCCGCTCTTTCGGTGGCACCTCACCATTGACAGGAAGACCAAGAGTCTTTCTCACCTCGCCTCCAAATTCATGCCCGAGGAATTTCAATAATGCGTGATCTTCAGGGATGCGTCCCATCTTCACTGACATCACTTCGTGGGCTCGTGATATATGAGCAACTGATGATTGCCGTTGAACGGGTTGCGCTGGCTGCGCTGGCTGAGCGAGTGGCGGTTTCTTTATCTGTGGTTTTTTTGCTAGGGGCTCGGGCGTGAACGCCGCCACTCCTGCCGGCTTGTATCCATGCCAGGTGTGCGCCGCATCATTCCAATACAGCATCTTCCCGTCGGGAAACTTCATGATGGCATAAGGGGCATTACTGTTTGATATGGTGGTAAAGACCGTTTTCTGAGTGCCAAACTCAGCATGCGCCGCATGCCACGCTGCAGGCGCAACAATAGTCACCTTCCCCGTTTTCGGGGTTGGTATTTCAGATGCTAAAAATGGTTTTGGAGCGGGCGTTGACCCTGGTGGCGAAGCTTTTATAACCCCCTGTTTCTGATTCGCGGAGGGAGTATGTTCGGGGGTAGGGGCCGGTGATGGGTGAGACGACGGAGCTGGTTTAGGGGCTAGCGTAGGATGTGCTGTTGGTTCCGGAGAGGGTGGTGCAGGTCTTGGAATGGGCGTTGACTCTGGCGTTGGTTTTGGAGCGGGCTTTGCTGTCACTGGTTTTTCACCGTACCTTTCCTGTAAGAATTCACGTTCCGATCTGCCGGGAATTCCGACAACTTGTCCATTACTATATTTAAAAAGGGCTCCCGCAAATTTATCATTATCCACACCCTGTATAACAATGCGATCCATTCCATCCAGCATGTGAGGATTCCTGCGATATTCCTGTTCGGAAATAATAGCAATACGCCCCTTTGAAGGAGTTGGAATTCCTGTCTTCAAAAGTTCCTTTGCTGTTAAAAATTTTGTGCCGTGTAATTGCGCTTCAACGGGTGGCACGGGACGTGGAGGTTGTTTTGCTCCATGATCCGGCGCGACCCACGGCTTCATGACTTGCTTCGGTGGGAAAAATGGCTTATCAAGTTGCTTTACTTCAACGCTTGTTGGTAATTTTTCTTTCCAAAAACTAATCTTATCAACCAATGCTTGCCATGCTCCCTTTTGCGGGCCAGAAAAAGTCGCTGGGTCCCACGATCTATAATCATCAACGACAATAACAGGGGTTGAAAAATTTGCAGACCCCCTGTTTTGTGCCAGCCAAGCAGATGAAACCCACGTTACTTTTTGACCGGGGGGCAATAAAGCGGCACGAAGTTGATATTTTTTCCAGTCCTCATTGCTTAGAAAATAGACCATTCGTTCTTTTGTAAACTCTACCTGTTTCCCCATCTCAACTTTTGGCAATGAGTCACGGCTTATGGTTTCCGGTTTTGGGGTCGAGACGGGTTTGGCGGATGGATGCTCCACAGGGGCCGGTTTTTTTGATTCCGGCGCCTGCAGTTTCGTTTCATGGATTGGCGTCAGCTTACCATTACGGCCAAGGGAAAACGTTTTGCCGTCCGCCGTTTTCACAAACGGTTCTTGTATAATTCCTTTGTGGGTTTTTACATCGACAAGGGACACCTTATACATCTCATATATTTTGCCATCAGGGGTGTCAACGTGAGTTGGGACACTGTCATTCCCGTGGAGCTTATTCCATTCCGGAGATACGAAAAAAATCGCTTTTCCCGAATCTTCCGGACGAAGCGCTACCGAGGAATATGAATCGACATTTGCGGGCGTAAGCTTTATGCCGGCATGCTCGCGAACAACTGTTCCGACAAAAATACTCGCCCCATGCGTCACTTTTTTCGAAAAAGAAATGGGGTTGCGCGCATCTGTTGGCTCGGGTTTTGGCGAGGAAAGCGTTGCCGCCTCTGCGGGAGAAGAAAACTCAAGAGAAGCGAGCGTTGAGGCATCGACATGCGTTGCAAGCTCATAGCCGAGCAGTGCGCTTAAACCGGTACGCAGCGGGTGCTTCCCGACAAATGCCAGAAAGCGCTTAATGCCTCGTACGGCAACAAATGACTCGGCCTCTTTTGCGCAGTCCTTCTCTTGTTTGTCAAGAAGCGCATTTTTGCTCTCCTCGACCGAATGTTCGGCGGGAAGCTTTTTTGTTGCTTTTTTTATCTTTTGGCCTGTGATAAAGGGATCGATTGCCGATGAAATCTTCGCGTCGAGTTTCTCAAGCGTATCATGCACCCCCGGTATCTTTGTGAGCAATCCGCTAATAATTCCTGATGTAAGCGCGCTTCTCCCGATACGATAGGGCAAAAACCAGCCCCCTAGTTTTACGGCCATGCCCACCCCCGCTCCGACAGTGGTGTGAAGAAGTGCTTGCGCGACAAGCGGCGCAATAACAGTCGCGGCGACAGCACCGACTGTGCCGGAAATTGTCGCGAGCGCCAAAAGTTTGACACCCTTGTCGGTCTTTTTCCAGTCGTCCTGAATATAATTCCATGCGGCACCCATTATCTCGCGCGTTGCGTCGCCTTCATATTTTCGATCCGCTGCTTCTTTTTCGATCATGCCGCGAAGCTGCTGATCCAAAATACTGAAAACACCGTAATGCTTTTCGAGAAACTCTTTTTGTTTTTGGGGATCTTCGCCTGCAATTTTTCTCAGCACGGTATCTTTCAGGTTGCGGATTGCAAAACGGGCAGTGATACTATCGTCAACTCCCTTGCGTTCTGCCGACTGATCGCCCTTGTTCTTAAACGCGGTTGCTCGCGAGGATACCGCCGCCTCTTTTGCGCCAAGAAATATATGGAGCGCCTTAACAAGTTCGGCATCCGAAAGTGACTGTTCGCCACCGTTCGCGCTTAAAAAATCCTTGAGGCCACTTTGCGACAAAAGTTGCTCCGTGTCCCCCTCGCGAGAAAGTCCGTCAAACATCGACCGATCGCCGCTGTCAAAGCGCCGGCGCATCATCCGCAAACGCGCATCATCTATGACGTCGAGCGTTGTCGCCTCAGATGCTATGAATCGGTAATAATCGCTATTCTTTTCTTTTTCTTCAAGCAGCAAAAGCGCTTCATTGAGCCGGTCAAGCTCTTCTTGAATCGCACCGTTGGACGGATCTCTCTTCAATCGTTCTTCCGTCAGGGCGCTATCTTCAACTAAACGATCGCTGTCCCACGCATGCTCTTCTCCCTTCTCGATGGCGCCTACAATATGCAATGCATACGGCTGGTCGCACGCCACAATACGCCCCCCTCCAAGCGCGTTTGCAAGCGAGGAGCGAAGCAATTCAAGCTCTTTTTTCATCTCATCCCGACTCGTTTCTCCAGTTCGTTTTTGGCTATCAACTGTTTTTGCCATACAAAACTTGTATTAAGCGACATTCTCTGCTATAATACTACAATAACATGTAAAAAAAACAATATGCCGCGTGAAGGTTTTATCCCAAAAACAAGTACGGAACAGATGCCCCTTTCGGAACGAATGGCAGAAATGGGTAAAAATGTTATTGAATTCCTGCGGGGGCAAGGTCTTGAGGTGGCTCTTTCCGTTCCTCCCGACATGAAGAAGCCAACGCCAGCCCAAAAAGAGAAAATCCTCAGGGGTATCACAACAGTAGGAGCGGCACTGGCAGGAGCTGCCATGTTTGCAGCGTCAGAAGGGTCTGCATCAGCGCGAGTTCGTGAATTCTCGCCGCATGCAGCGACACGGCCGGAGGTGGCGCAATCCGCGGCAGAAGGACTCACGTACGAAACCGTCGATATATTAGAACATACGTCTGTGTTGATTCTCAAAGGCCCGGCAGAATCATTCCCGAGCGTATTGCCGAAAGTTCTTCAAAAAGATGCTCCACACGCCACGACTGCCACTGCCAGTGAATCGCCTTCAGCGCAAAAACACCTTGACTCACCCTTTATTCTGGAAAAAGAAGAGACCGTTCAGCAGTTCGTTCCCGGTTTGAAAAAAATCGTACCCTACCGCGTTGCCACGTATCGAACGAGGGATGGCCAGCCGCTGATCGATAATATTTTCGTAAAAATCCCGTACGTACTGAAAAATGGCGTTGAACCGCAATTCTCGCTGACCACTGACGATGACAAAAAATTATTCTTTGGGAAAACTGAAGTTGCCTACGATCATCCGCTTAAAAAAGATTCTCCCGCATCTGCCGGTTTTTTTGCCGAACAAAGCGTTCAGTATCCTGTTTCTGATGATGGAAAAATGAGTATCGGCATGGGCATTGCATACGGGACGGAATACGGGAGCCCCGGTACGACAGTTCATACGCCGGGAAAGGCGGGCGATGATAAAGGATATATGGTAGCGCCGTCATTGGAATTCACATTCGTGCCTGATTCATTGAGCGAATTTTCCGCAAAGATGCAACCGCATTTTTCCGAAGGCACCATTGATATAGCGCAGCGCCGACCGCTGGTATTTCTCGGCTCATGGATTGCGCGAAGCGAGGATCAAAATTGGCATGAACTGCGTATTGACGGGGGCATTGAGATAAACGGCGAAACATTTATGGCAACCCCGATTTCTCGCGCAAAGGGCCGCGTCGAATACAGACAGGCGTTCATTAATCCGGCATGGGCGCTGGGCGGGACCATTGGTCCTGTTGTTGAGCATGCACGGCTCCCGGAAATTGGAAAAGACGGCCAGAACCCCGTACATGTTGGCATTCGGTTCGGAGCAACTGCTCAGCTTCCGGAAGGCATAAAAAACAATCCCTCGTTCGGATGGCTGCGCGATCTTCTTGAAGATAAAGAGCTTGATATTGGCATCACTGCAATGCCGGGAGTGAGCGGCGACCCAACCGGCGCGAAGATTGAGTTTGATGCGTCGCTTGAAAAGGCAAAAGAAAAAACACAGTGAAGTGCTTTGAATTGTCGAAACTGCCAATAACGCCCGCGTTGTCATCCCGAGCGAAGTAATGTCATCCCGAGTACCCCCGAGGGACGAGGGATCTGTGTTTTTCTTTTTACCACATAGATTCCTCCACTCCTTCTATCCTGCCCTGAGCGAACATTAGTGAGTCGAATGGGGTCGGAATGACAAAAAGCGGAGTTTCGTAATTCAAAGGAAGTAATTATTTCCCGGGTTCGGTTCCTTCTTCGAAGGCCTGAATATCTTTTTTCGAGTTGAGCGGACGCCATACGCCTTCGTGATGATAGACGCGAAGTTTTATAGCGGGAAATACGTCATATTCCAAGCTCCCTTCATCGGGAAGGACTCTAAGTATTGCTTCCCTGTCAAAACAATACCACCCGCAACTAATCCAGTCGGGCAGCATCGGTTTTTCTTCAAACACGGCATAGCCGTCTTTTTCCACCACGCGGCCAAAGGGAAGGCGCGGATGCGCAACGCAAATGACGTGTTCCGTCATTTTTTCAAGCACGTCGACTGGAATATCAGTAATATCATCGCCATTGAGCGCAAGCACTCGCGGCGAACGCGCTTTTTGCATCGCTAATTTTAATCCGCCACCAGTCCCCAGAGGACGCTGCTCTGCAGAAAAAACAATGTCTCGACCGAGATACCGCGCGGCGACATGTCTTTCTATCTCTTGCGCGCCGTTGCCGAGAGATAAGATAATGCATCCGATGCAAGGAAATGAATTGAGATATTCGATTTGATGATCGAGAATCGTCTTGCCCCTGACGACCATCAAGGGCTTGGGCGTATCGGTCTCCATCCGCGTTCCTTTGCCTCCCGCCAAAATGATTGCGTCCATAGTGTGTTTGCTGTAAGGGTCTGTTTTTTTTATTTTTCACCACTCTCGATTTTTAAGCGCACCTATCACTGCATTCCTCTGTCTTGCGTAGGTGTCGGTACCGATGATAAAAATAGTTGGTTCGTTTGACGTTGGCTCTTCAATTTGATCTTTAAGGCGAAAAAGTTCTTTCATCGGTATCGGGGGGTGAAAATCCTGACATACCTTTCGCGTACACCGCTTGCGCGTTCCGAGACGTTTTTTGGCAACCGAGACGGGCGTTTGAAAACGCAAAAGAAAAAAACGCGCGCCATAACTTTTTACCATCTGTATCATTCTCTTCCGATAGATCCTCAATGATGAGTTGGCATCATAGATGACACTGATACCGTTTCGTAGGGCATCTTCTGCCAACGCATCCATTGTTGCAAAAAGATAGTTATTCTCATACTGCGTATACTTTGGCTCTTTGAACATCGCCTTTCGAATCCGATCGCTGTTGAGGTGCAGAATATGGAATTCCTTGGAAAACTTGCGCGAAAAGTAGGTCTTCCCCGATCCGGGAAACCCAAGCGTCGCGAAGAGAATCGGTTTTTGCGCATGTTGTTTTATCATAGTCATTGCGAGTGTATGATTGCATGATAAACCCTTTCAAACACTTCCGCAAATTGAGCGGGGTGATCACTGAGGTATGGAAGGATTCTATGCGGTGCTCCGGGAATAGTATAGAGCTCCTTGTATTTCACGTTTGGTGTTACTTGGTCGATCATATCATAGATTCCTTCTGGAGCGTACTGATCGTGTTCGGCCCCAATCACAAAAAGCGATCCGGAAAACTCACGGAGGATATCCCACGCGCGCGACTCCTTGCGGTCGCTCTCATTTTGCAATGCTTGACAAAAATCAATCTCGAATGGTGCCAAAATATCTTCGGGGAAAAAAGCAGGTACACACAATATCAGCGTGCTTGTTGGATAGTATTGAGTGAGACGCAGGGCGGTATCGGCACCCATACCCAATCCAATAATAATAAGCGGTTTCTGAAGATGAATGCTACCCACCACTGCCCTGGCTTGGCTCAAACGATCCTCGAGTATTCTTCCTGACATATCCCCGCCCGTCTGCCCTGCACCGATAAAATCAAACGCGGCAGACGCAATGCCAACCCTTGCAAGATGATGGCGCAGCATGTCGAAACGCACAGACCCCGTCTCTGACGCGCCATGAATACAAAATACCCGTGGATCTGTCGATCCGTAGATAGTGCCTTTCAATACAGTATTTTTATAGGGTGTCTCAAAGTATCTCATAACACTATTTCAATGTCACCGACAATAGAATGGCGGCAAAAGGTGTAACCGTCAGACCAACATACTGATGAAATTTTAGTTTTTCCTTGTTTACTGTCAACCCAAGGAGCGCCGCAAGGACAATATAACTTTCGCTGATGCTTGTGGCAATCGCTATCGGTATGAAAAGTGTGCTATAGGCAAATGCGACCCACGCGATATTGTCAATAATGCTAACGCCGAAAAGAAGCGGGGCGTATTTTTTCAAATCATTTTTCAGAAGCTGCCATTTCCCTGTCCGAATAATATATATCAAAAGAACGCCGGCCATGCCAAAACTGGTAAACCAGTTTACCAAAAGAGGATGTGACTCACGCGACCCCACACCAAAGAGAAAGTTTGCGCTTCCCATGGCAAGCGTCGCAATGATGGCATATACCACGCCCCTTTCCCACGTTATTGTTTTAAGATGAGAAAAACTTTTTAACGATACCAGCATAATACCCACGACCACCAAGAACACAAGAAACATTTGAAGATAATTCAGCTGTTCCTTGATAATCAGGGCGCTGAGCGATGCGGTGATAATAATTTCAAACGCATAGATTGGCTCGATGGCGGAAAGTTTGCCAATGCGCAGGGCTTCAAAGTCGAACACCGACGCCACGAAAATAACCGCCGTTGTCAGGACAAGCAAGGCAATCGTTCCCAGATCCCCCGCGACAAGAAGCGAAAAAATATCTCGAAAAACAAAGGGGAATAACACGATTCCCGCAAAAGCTGTCACGCAAAAAAGCGCAATAGCGTCCCCAAATTTCCGCGCGCTGCGCTGAATGAGAAAATCACCAAAGCCCCACGACACCAGCGCAATGAATGCGAATATAATACCCATGAATACTATGCTTCCTCATCTATAAAACGAAACCTTTGAATCTTCGTACCATCGACTTCTACTGTTTCAGTAAACATGCCCAATGGACGAACCCAAACGGATCCCTTTCCGTGCGTTCGATTCTCATAGAGTGTTTTATATACAACCATCTCTTCAAGGGCTTCACTATGGTACGCAAGAGCTATTACTTCTACGCGCCCACCTTTGTAGTGTTCGTAGATTCCAAGTTTTATATCTCTAGTGCCCATGGCATCGTTTGAAGTACTCTTTAAACAGAAAGATTCTTTTTGAGATACTGCGTTGAAATTGATTTAAAATACTCTTGCATCACATTTTTTTTCGGAGGAATTCCGATGAAGAGCGGCTGCATTTCATCTATAAGCTCAAGTGATGCCATCAATCGTGCAATAAGATGTACGAGATCAATGGATGTTCCGAATTTTTTTTCTACGCCAGCTATCAACGATGGGAGTGTCCACTTTTTTTTATAAAGAATCGCATAGAGATCAAACGCATCACGCGGCGCTTCACGCTCAAAACATGCGTGGACTTTATTAATGGCAATATCGAGCAAAGAATCACCAAGCAGATTAAACTCATTGATCTTGATTCTTTTGTCCGCTTTTGGAAAGGGAAAATAGACAATGTCGCATTTTATTTCGGTTTTTTGAAATTCAAAGAAATACTGCCATCTGCTCGGGTATCGTACATAACGCAATTTCTTAGCACCAACTTCTTTTGAAATATCTTGCATCGTCTTTGTGACTAAAATATCATCTAAAAGATCATCAGAGAAAACATCAATATCGAGTGAGTATCGATGTTGAAGATAATGGTATGACAAAAGCGTACCGCCAGTAAAATAGATGTCTTTGACAAGTTTACTTTTTCCAAGCGCGACGAGGATGCGGCGGTGATTGTCTGTGAGAATGTCCATGGCTGGATAAAAAATCTCGGAGCAACGACTTAACGCGAACATCGATTGAAAGTTTCCCAAGCATCGGCGCAAGGGTCGTACGATCAAGCGCCCCCCAGTCGCCTGCTTCAATCTTTCGTTCTACATACCATTTAAGCACTTTCGGATTTGAAAGATTGATCGTTTGCACGTCTGTTTCCCAGATACCTTTTTGCGATTTTTTGATCATAATGAATCTGTCTCCTAGGGTAGTATAGCAAAAAATTTCCTTAATAACAAGCGGCTGCACTGGTCCATGATACAGGTGACAGTAAAGAAGGACTCGGAACCATGGTGAAAAGGGTCGTATCTCCCTCTGTGCGTAAAATATGCTATAGCATATTTTACGCACAGAGGGAATATTTCAATCCACATTCCATGTTCAATCCATGCTCAATGTTCAAAGTGAAACAATGAAAGAATCAACATACCATCTTACGCAACATCTTGTAATATATCAATGATGTTCGTGAACTCGAACAAAAGAAATCCTTCTATGAATTCTCCCTTACAAGACGGAATCTCTGAACCTTCCTGCCGCCAACTTCCACCGCCTCAGTAAACATGCTCAATGAGCGCATCCAGACAGAGCCCTTGCCGTAGGTGCGATTCTCGTACAATGTTTTGTATACAACAATCTCCTCGAGGGTTTCGCTATGACGAGCAAACGCTATCACTTCAACCGTTTCGCCTTTGAAATGTTGGTAGATACCAAGTTGAGAGCGTAGAGAAATAGCGGGTGCAACTTTCTTCCGGCTCATTTCTGCTCAATTTCGCCCCAAAAAAGCGCTGAATTTGTCGGAATACGTTAGGTATCCTGTAGCATTCATCATCTTTTTTGGAACAAAATTGACTCAGAAATGACCTGGAATCTATTTCTCTACACTCTCAAGTTTTATTTCATTTTTTTTCATGACGATTACAGAAACTTTCTTAACTCGTCAAATATTTTATCTTGAAACGTGCTGGGCATATATTCAAATAGTGCAGTTGCATTCATGTCACAGTAGGTAAGCTCCGCAACATTCTTGGTTCTGGTATACCAAGCATAGCTATCGATGATATCTGCCGCTTTTACGATGAGTGCATCCTTTCCTACGGCAACACATTGCTTGATAATTTTTTCAATTTTCTTTTTTTGGTCTTTGATTGTGTCATCTTTCGTGCACGCGACCACGGTATCTGTAATTGCATCTCCAAATTCCTTCCGAAGCGTTTCTTCACCGATGCCATACCATTCTATTGCGTCATGCAATAATCCCGCAAGGACAATGGCGTCTGAATAGTTTTTTTCATACAGATAAACACCAACGCGAATATCGTGGAAAAAGGCGGGCTTCCTGCTCTTCTCATCTGAAACCGGCCGGTGCTCTGCCAGCAGATGAACCGCCTCTTCGAATTTGACACCCAATACTGTTTCCATGTTACTCTCATTTATCCTCATTGGCTACGTTTGAAGCACTATTTAATGGCATCAATCTAAAGAATTTCCTTAGCTCTCTCAACATTATTTTTGCCAACAAACAGCTTTGCTCCGTATGAATCTCCCATATCGCCGGGGAATTGAATTCCGAGCTTCTCTACCATACTTTCCACACCACATTCCTTCAATAGATTCCTCGCAAGCTCAGCTTCACTAATTGAATTGTATACCTTTATTTGTATTATGCCCGACATTGCATGTCTTTTTTACGCCCCATGACACCGCTTGAAGCGCTATTTTATGGAATGCTTTTTCGAATATTTTCTATACCCTCAAATCATCGGATTCCGATCTATTCATTCTCTTTTATTGATTTTCGTAAATTCATCAAATCTGAACGAGATTGAGGGATTGCAAGTTCTGATAGTTCAACCTCAAATTCTTTTTCTTTTTGGAGAATTGAAATTACCGTTCCGAGACAAAGATTGTATTGAACTACCCTCTTGCCTTCAACTGTTTGTTCACTTAATCCCATTTCAAGCGTAGAGCCGCCAATAATAATCCTCCTTACCCCTAACTTTTTAAATCTACTAATTAATAATCGCCATTTCTCATCAAAGTTATCAAATGATGGCACTTTTTCGTTTCCATGGGCAATGTAAGGCAAGGGGGATGCTCGAAATGTCGGAATAATATACGCCGTGTTGGGGCTCGAAGATGCAATCATGGAATGAAGCGCGTCTTTTGATCTCTGTAAAGCTTCTGCCTCTTCAAAAATTATTACAGGCGGACGTTTTAAAGATGGGGATGTGATTATTGCGCGAATACCTTTCTTCATGCTCAATATCTTGCGTTTATACTCCGGTTTAAGGTAGTCACCATTACCCGAAAATAAATCTGTCGATATAATTAGGGTGTACAAAAATACGGATAAGTCCATCATGATCAGCTATTGATTGCTTGAGCTCATTCATTGCGGCTTCGGACATCTCAAAAAAATCAACAACATATCTATCTTCTATGTCTTTACGGTCAATAGAGCTATCATCCACTGAGTTTGTCGCCTCTGTTCGCATACAATATGTCTTTTGTTCATGGCAATTATGTGCCATGGCACCGCTTGAAGTGCTATTTAAATGGATAAAAAAATCATTTCAACTTATAATACGTCGCCTTACCCTTGCCGCACTTCACGATTACCCCTAATTCGATCAGTTT
>JACQWH010000059.1 GCA_016209345.1 Candidatus Uhrbacteria bacterium | reverse complement strand
CTTGACCTCTGTCTGTACAGAGATCGCGGCTGTGCTATGATTGTTCATAGGGGTAGGTCTGGTTAATGGTTAGCGTTCACTTTCATTATACCAGATTTACCCTTTTTGAATTTACACACTTTTTAGTATATCACCCAAGCCGATAATCTCTATGGTTAAAGAATCAAAACAAGCCGACCAAACGTTCTATCAATGCGAAGCGTGCGGATTTCATTACCGTGAAAAAGAATGGGCGGAGAAGTGCGAAGCATGGTGCCAGCAGCACAACAGCTGTAATCTGGAAATCACCGCGCATGCGGAGGAGAATCAATAATATGAAATTCATCCTCATTTTTACAGACACCCAAAGAAAGAATTTGCTCTTTGTGTCGGAAGCGCTCCATGTGTTTCCTCTTAGGGAAGCGATCGAGTAAGTGTTGGCCGGCAATGTCGAAGGCGATCTTGTCGGCCTCAACACTTCTGCCGGTGTTGCACAAGTCAAACTTGCCACTGCTAACAGTGTAATACGGTCGGGGCGCTATAACCCAAACCCCGATGATCCAACGTTGCCATTCGGCAAACTTACCCTCTCCGCCTGCAAGCAATTGTACGTTTATGTGAAGCAGTCAAAACATAGTATTTTTTTCGCTGCAGCAGTCATCCGCGGGTTCATTGATGAGTGGCGCGCGTATGTCGATCTTTCGAAGCGGCCTGAAATTATTGGAACGCTCTATCATCTTCCCTCCAGAGCCCCACACGCCGCACCAATACCCGACAAACGAGGTCGGCAAATCGCCGATGAGTTTTATCCACTCGCAAAGCAGTGGCTTTCAAAAAAATGATTTCTGGAAACATTTTGCGATTCGTAAGAGGTATTGTGCTGTCGGTTGGAATGGCGACATTTGTCCTTATGGTCTTTATTATTGCTCTTTTTCTCGGAGCGGTACCGCTGCACAACATCACGCTTTCACGCATGAAGCAAGCGCTCGTTTCATCAGTATCGCATCCACCCGATTCGCAATTAGTAACGCAAAGAACAGCCATCGGATCAACGTATATTGACTCCGAAGAATGTAATTATTTTAGCGCGCAGCTTCGTAAATCACCTCTATCGCCTGAAGATATCGTACAAGCGTACCGAGGCGCGGCGGTATCGCTTTTTGGCTTCGCACATCGGATGCCGGTTCGTGTCGTCATGTACAAGGAGCGCGAATCACTTCCCCTCGGGCATCCCGCCGAACTTTTACTCTATGATTCGCCGGCACTCTTACCGAGTAATAGGCGTGATACACTTTACGTCGTCTATCTTTTAGAAGAGAAACGGTTATGGTTTGGAGACTATCGCTGTTACGAATCTACTCTCCAGGAGAATACAAAGGTATTGTTATAGATCGTTAATTTTTGTCAGTAGTTGTAATCTTCCAGATCACCACGGGCGCGGAGGAGAATGTTTGATCAAAATAATTTTTGCTGGAGCGATTGTCCCCATGATGCAAGAAATTTGCTGATGAATTCATGGGGCGAATGTGTTTGGTCGATCATTTCTGAGAGCACACACGCAACCGTGAGCACAATGTGATATTCATCAAGACGTTCTTCAGCTGCTTTTTTCCACGCGGGATGGCTTGTGTTTACGAAGATCGTGTCCTCGATAATGCGTCCAAGGAGAGGATTTCCCTCCTCGGTGAATTCCTGTAAGGAAATGTTTAGGCCGGGAGTTTTTTTGCGTACCGTTTTTGTATGTTCGCCCGATGCCGATTCTTGAAGATGCAGTTTTTCTTCGCGTTGTTGTTCCGTTGAACCATCTGATTGTGCGAGCTGGTCGCGTTTTTCAATTCCTATTATGCGCTCTTCGCGCGATTGTTTTTCCTCATGGTCGGAAAGTGTTGCCGGTGCCTGCATTTTTTTATGCTTTGCGCCTACCAGCGCGAGTAATTCGGGAAAATCATCGGTCAATGCTCCCAGCGCCGACTCTATTTCTCGGGACAATGTCTGCACTTCTTTTGAGGCGGGGCGATCAGAAGTTTCTGTTGGCTCACCCAGTTCCGGCAATACGGTGAGAACCGCTTCTTGAGCGGCTTTACGGAAGCGATAATATTTTTTTAAACTCGTCGCGTCATTGAGGAAATCCGATTTATTGGTCGTGAGAATTTCGGAAAGTCCGGGAATTTCAACAATACCCGAGAGAACCGCGTGGAGTTTCGGCATCAGTCCGAGCCATTCCCACCCCTGCTTGATTATTTTTCCGTATGTGGAAATCGCAAGTCCGTGAGACACAAATGCGGGCGAGGATTGCAGGGCATCCGAACGGATTAGATAGCCAATACCGATTGGTCGGGCATTCTTTTTCCCGAGAGATACTTTGAAATAATGCCGTTCCGCGCTATCAGCATGCGTGAGCTCTGTGCCATTTACAATAAAGATAATGCCTTTTGGATAAATAAGGCGGAGGAGCTTTTCTTTCATACCCGAATCGAGAAGGGGAAAGAAGTGTTTGAGAACGGTTTGGGTGATACATTTCGGGTCGCACAGAGAAGGGCGGGGTGATGAAAGCGTGATTTCAACCGCGGTTCCGCGCGGTGTTGTCACATATCCGGGAGAGGGGATAAATTTCCACGGCGCTCGGTTGGTGCTGGTAAGATGCCAGTGCGTTGCGCCGCGCGATCCTTTTGGTCCATGGGTTTCGGTGATGACGTTTTCAGCGACGAGGAGCGAAAGTTTCGCGCCGATACCGGCAAAACCGATGCCGAGCCCTCGTTCTTTTGTCGACGCTGCGATATCATGATATTCCTTGAGCGCGGTGCGTCGCATTCCAGACCCATTGTCCACGCAGCGCATACGACCCTGTTCGCTATCGACAACAAACTCAATGCGTGTTGCGCCAGAGTCCAGCGCGTTTGCAACGAGTTCGGTAATGATCACCTCTTCAAGCGGAGCGGCATACGCATCGCGGATGTCGTGGAGGAGCCGCCGTAAATTAACCCGTGTTTCATAAGCCATAGTATTTCAGATGGTATCATGAGCACTCCAGAAAATCAACTGCGAGGAAAAGAGCTGTAACGTTTTTCACTTCAGATACGTCTTATACAGTACACGATTTCAAACAATGGCGTGGCTGAACAACCCGTTACGCAGGGGTAAGGCGGCAGCTGGTCTGATGATGAATCGGACTGCCAATGGCAAATGCTGAGGCAAAACAGCTGTGCTTCGGGGCCAAAAACTCAAAACAGGTAGCTGAATACTATCCCAATGGGTAACTACTGCAGAGGCCCTAGAAATTGGAAGACCCGGAAGGTT
>JACQWH010000058.1 GCA_016209345.1 Candidatus Uhrbacteria bacterium | reverse complement strand
GACTTTGCTATCGTCTCAAGTAAGAATGTTCGAACGATTGAACGGTGGCTTAATAACCGACCAAGAAAATGTTTAAATTTTAAGACCCCTGCGGAGGCAATGCGAGCTGAACGTGTTGCACTTGCTGGTTGAATGTGGGAATTTTAAAGTGGGCTCCAAACGTTTAAAACTTTGAACTGTCGCTTTTCGTTTTTAGCTTTACATTTTACGCTCTATGGAATCCTTACTGCAACTAAAAAACGTCTCGGTGTCCTACGGTGGCGTGAAGGCGCTCGATAGCGTGAACATTGCTATTGACGAGGGTGAGATCGTTGCGTTGATGGGGCCCAACGGATCAGGGAAGTCGACGGTATTGAAAGCAGTGTTTGGGTTGGCAGCTCATACCGGCACCATCCTTTTTCATGGAAAAAAGTTTCAACCCCTGCCACATGAGGTGGTCGTATCTGGTATTGCATTTGTGCCGCAAGGGCGACGCGTGTTTTCTGATCTCACCGTTCTGGAAAATTTGGAAATCGGCGGCTGGTTTATAAAAAATACGCACGAACGGCGCCGGCGCATCGATGAGGTGATGGATATTTTTCCCGTGTTAAAAACCAAAAAACGCGAGCGATCCGGCACGCTGTCTGGAGGTCAGCAGCAAATGCTTGCACTGGGACGTGGGCTCATGGCCGATCCGAAATTATTGCTTCTCGATGAGCCGTCTTTGGGCCTTTCGCCGAAAATGGTAAAAGAAGTATTTGCAAAGGTGCGAGAAATAAACGAGCGACACAAGACCGCGATTATGGTTGTCGAACATAATCTGGCATCGCTCTTTACCATAGCGCACCGCGCGTATCTTCTGGACAAAGGCGCGGTGGTTATGGAAGGCGAGCCGAAAAAGATTGTCGACAGCGGCATGTTGGAAAAAGTTTTTTTGGGAAAATGATAAAGTCGTGGTATACTCAAGAACAGTAAAGATACTACCCGCGCATTATAATTATTATGAAAATGACTATGAAAAAATACATCGGTATTTTTCTGTCGATCGTATTTCTTGTAAGCACAACGACGGTAAGCACCGCCCAAGAAGATGCGGAAGAGCTTGACCTGCGGTTTTTCGCAGCCCCGCTTCAAGTGAAGAAGGGAGATAGAGTCCGGCTGGACTGGGAAAGCGACGGAGCGCAGTATTGTACCGCGTCCGGTTTGTGGTCCGGGCGCATAGTGGAGTCGGGCTCCACGACCGTAAAGGCAAAAAAGACGGGGACATACGCAGTCCAGTGTTTTGATGAGGACGGCATCGCATCAAAAAAGATAGCGCAAAAGATTACTGTGGCAATCGGCAAAAAGAAGCCGAAAAGAAAAAAATTGTCAAAACCAACTCCCGTAATCACGGCTCCGCAAAATGCAAACGAAGATGAAGATGTTGTAATCTCATGGAAGACGCCTGCAGGAACGACTGCGTGCAAGGCAAGCGGGCCTGAGGACTGGGAGGGGTTGAAGCCGGCGAACGGGACTGAGGATGTAAGCGTGGAGACAGGAAAAGAATACGCCCTTTCCTGCTGGAATGAAAATGGAGAAAAGGGCGCGAAAGCGGCCCATACATTTAAGCCGAAACCGAACCGTTACTCTGCCACCGATGTCGGACTTTCTGCGGAGTATCAACCTATGTACCCCGATGATGCGTCTGTGGGAGACGGCACAGAGGTCTATTTCATTGATTTTATCAAGCGCGAGGAGCGCTTCGAGGATACGTTTGACGATGATGTCTTTTATTTCGGCAAGCGCATCGTTATCGATCCCGACACAAATCTTCTTGTTAAGGATAAAAATATTTTGAAACAATTATATGCACTGCCCGAACAAGTGCCACCGGATGTTGACCGTTCAACAAAACGTATTAACGCTTCAGAGGTCGTTTCGCATGCATGGTTTCCCGATCTGATTAACGGAGGAACATTCTTTGGGGATGTTGTTGCGGCTGACGATTTGAAACGGTTTCTGAACAGCGGCGAGCATAGCAAAAACGGAGAGATCCCAACCATTACTCCCGACGATGCACGGCGCATGGCCATTGGTTATACGTTGGAGTACCTTGATTTGCCCCGTGAGGATGGATATAGAAAATTCTATAATGCATCGCAGCTTGCGATTTGGTTTAGCGGCTTGGCGGCAGGTCCCCCGATGTATTTCGCCGTGGATGTCTATAATGCGGAAGATAAAAAGATCCTCACGGTTGTTATGGACCCCTATACGGGCACACAGGTTGACGATCAAGTATCTCAAGATATGTTTGACAAGGGCGTTTGGGACAGGACGATTCTCAAAAAACGCGACCAAACGACCGGAGTACAACAACCGGCAACACAATCGCCGGCAACTCAGCCGCCATCGGTGACCGGACAGCCGGTTGCAAATCCGCCGACTCAGACGCCCGTCACGCCGCCGAGCGAACCGGTAAAGGAAGAGCAAAAAAAAGAAGAAACGACTACGAAATGTTCGGCGGGCTTCGTATGGAGTCCGACGCTGGGTCAGTGCTATGAAGACGCAAGCGCGAAACAGGATAGTACAACACAGCCGACATGTGCGGTCGGCTATTCGTATAGCATTACACTTAAGCAGTGCGTTCGATAAAGCATCTCATCTATGCTTTCAAACAAATGGTTTCAGGGAATGCTGTACGCGTTGGTCGGGCTGCTCATCGTCCTTGTTGTTCTCGTCATCGCAGTGACTATACGCGATGTTTCAGACATTGCGCGGGGAAATACCTATCCGACAAAAACGATAAGCGCAACCGGCGAGGCAAAAATATCGGTAAAACCGGATGTGGCATATCTTTTTTATGATATTGTCGCAGAAGAGAAGGATGAGAAGGGCGCGCGCGAGAAGTATCAGAAAAAAATGCGGGATTTTCTTGCGGGACTCAAGGCGCTGGGCATGGACATCAATGCGTCAAACGTAGCGACAACGGCATTTAGTATGAATAAGGATGAAACAGCAGAAAACGCTAAGCGCTATAAAGCAACAGTAAGCGTTCAGGTAAAAATAGAGGACAAGAAGGCGATTGACGACACGCTCAAGGCCGTCTATGACGTGGCGCTCAAACACGATTTGGAACCATCGGCAGCGGCCGGATACAACCAGTGCGCGGGATTTAAAGATCAGACCGAATATATGACGCCGGAGCTTCGCCGCCAGGCGACAGAGAATGCATGGAAAAAGGCAGCAGAGCTTGTGCTGCCTACCGGGTTGCGGCTTGGCGCTGTTGTCGGGGCGGCAAGCTATGATTCATCCGCATATTACCCGCCGGCAGGATCATGCTCATATCCGGTCCCGGGTATTCCGCTCGCGCCTGTTGAACTCACCACGTCAGTAAATCTGACCTTTGAAGTACGATAAGAGTATGATTGAATTTTGAATGATGAATGTTGAATTTCGAATCAAAACACGAATGAAAGAATTTTGAAATATTCAGACGTGGCTCTTGCATTATTAAGCAATTTTAAGGTAGTATGAAGGTAGATATTTTTGAGAATGGGCTGGACCCCCGAACGAATCGGGGATGACACCGTGACTATTGATACTCTCCATGTATGACTCAAAAAAAGAAAATTCTGTTTCTATACAACGGAGGCACTATCGGGCAGGTTCCCACAGAGATGAATGGCATCATCGTATCGGCGCCGCCGAAGGATGCGTCTATTTTTCAGCACGCGGTGCAGCCGATTATTGAGAAATTTGCCGAAAAATTTGATATTGCCTATGAAGTCGTCACAACAAAAGAGTCGTCCAGCATGACCCCGCAGGATTGGGAGAAACTTATTTTTCGCATCAAGAAAGCCCAAGACGAAGAAGGATTCGATGCGGTAGGAATCGCGCACGGTACCGACACGCTCTGTTATACGGCAACGGCGCTTGCTTTTGCCCTTCACGGGCCTATCGCTGGACAAAGCGGATTGCGCATCCCCGTATGCGTCACCGGATCTCAAAACCCGGTATACCAGGAAGGCGGCGACGGACGGTTTAATTTGGAAAATATGTTTCGGACGCTGGAACAGGGCATTGCCATGGGTGCCGGCGATGTTCTCATTAATTTTTGGAACCGCGTGTTGCTCGGCTGCCGCGCAATAAAAGTGAGCGAGCGCGCTTTCGACGCCATGCAGACACCCGCAGTTCTGGACGTCGGCACTATCAACTCGCGTGGCATTATTATTGATCCGGACAAAGTTCGGCTCAAGAAGAACGCGGCGGAAAAAATCCAGCTCGCGCCAAAATTCGGTCGGGGTGTTATTTCCTTTGAACTTACTCCCGGACTTGATCCAAACCTTCTCCTTTCTTTCATTACCGGAGGGGGCGTATCGGCTATGATTCTTAAATCTCTTGGCGAAGGCAACGTGTGTGCCGAGGGCGCCTACAACCTTATTCCCGTCATCTCGCAAGCAACGAGTGACTATATGACGCCGATTTTCATGGCGTCGCGGTTTATCGGCGGGACAGCCGACTCGGCCGTGGACGCCAGCGGTATGGCTGCGATACAAGCCGGGGCAATTGCATGTCTTGACTCTACCGATATTGCCATTGATATAAAGGTGCGGTGGCTCGCCGGAAACGGTATCTGTTCAACCATTGAGGACTATAAGCGCGCCATGAGGACGAGCTATTGCGGCGAGGTCACCGAACCGATTGAGTAGCACTATTTCACGTGCGATCGATTTTTTCCCCTTTCTCGAAAACAAAACCCCCCCCACGGCCGTGGGAGGGGTAGTTTTTTGAGTGTTTTTCCAGAACCGCGCAAAAGTATTCCGCGATCTCAACTATTTCGCTTTGCACGGGAGAATTTTATCCCACGCAGAGGTTATTTTGATACAGTGCCTTAGACACTGACAAGCATGTTCTTATTTGAGAGCGTCTTTCAAGCCCTTGCCCGCCTTGAAGCGAGGGACGATACTTGCCGGAATCTGAATCTTTTCAGTCGGATTCTTCGGGTTAATGCCCATGCGTCCCTTCCGCGCCTTTGCCAAGAAGGTGCCAAATCCCGTGAGCGTGAGCTCGTCGCCTTTTTTCAAAAGGCCGGTGATATACTCAAGCAGTCCTTCGAGGATATCCTCAACCTGGCGCTTTGAGAGGTCGTACTTCCCGGCGAGGTGCTCGACGAGATCGCTTTTCTTGTACTTTGTCATATGTACAATATAGTTATAAATTAGACACTTAGAATAATTTTGAATGAAGAATTTTGAATTTCGAATCAAATCATGAATGATAGAATTTTGAAACATTCAGACATTCATGATTGATTCAAAATTTATCATTCGGAATTCATGATTTTATTAAATCGTAAGCTCTTTCCCGATACGCTCGATCCGTACGGTCTGCCGCGTTTTTGGGTCTATTTCGAGAAGAACGCTGTTGAACACCGTGAGTCCGGATTCCGCGACCTCAAAATGCGTCGGTCGGCTTGAAAGGAATCGTTGGATGCCGCTTTCGTAGGTAATCCCGATGAGCGTATCGCGTACCCCGCACATGCCGATATCGCTTTGGAAGCCGGTACCTTTTGGCAAGATGCGTTCGTCTGCCGTTGGAACGTGCGTATGGGTACCGACAACCGCCGACACGCGGCCATCGGCATACAGGGCAATCGCATGTTTTTCGCTCGTCACTTCCCCGTGGAAATCCACAATAATTCCGTTCAGGGGGGTCGAAGCATGTTTTGCCAAAATGGCATCAAGCGCACGAAATGGACAATCCACACCCGCGGGCATGAAATCTCGACCCATTAAGTTTACCACAAGGAGTGATTTTGTTGCAATAGATAGGATTTTTTCTCCCTGTCCAGGGTTCTGGGGGGGATAATTTGCCGGACGCAGGAGGACACTGTCTTGTGCGGAGAGTATTTCGACGCCTTCCGGCTTTGCCCAGACATGATTGCCCGATGTAAAACAATCAACGCCCGCGTCGGTCATCTCGCGCAGCGTGGTCCTGGTCACACCCTTACCATGCGCAAGGTTTTCGGCATTTGCGATGACCGTATCAATGCCATACTCCTCGCGAAGGGCAGGCAAAAAATGCGCGACAGCTTTCCTGCCCGCTTTTCCCATAATATCGCCGATTATCAATACTTTTAGCGTCATAACTTTTTATTGCCCCCTACGAATAACGAATTGGTACGAATATACGAACTTGATAACCGAATGTTCATTGCGTGAATTCGTATATTCGTAGAAAATTTAATGGGCGTATTCGATAATCCTCTTTTCGCGGATAAGCGTCACCTTCAGGTCACCCGGATAGTTAAGGTCGTCCTCTATTTTTTTTGCAATGTTTTTTGCGGTATTGAATGCGCGCAGATCGTCCACCTCGTCGGGCGAAACGAAGACGCGGATTTCGCGTCCGGCCTGAATTGCGTATGCTTTTTCAACGCCCGGAAAGCTCAAGGCAAGATTTTCAAGCTCGCTAATGCGTTGAAGATAGCGCTCCGCGCTGTCGCTGCGCGCGCCGGGTCGGCTGGCCGATATTGCATCGGCAATCTTGACAACGACGCCCTCAAGCGTGCGCGGCGCATCTTCGTGGTGGGCGATGCACTGGTACGCGATTTCTTCGGGCATATTGAATTTTTTAAGTATCTCATACCCGATTTGAGGATGTCCGCCCTGTACTTCATGGTCGACTGCTTTTCCGATGTCATGAAGAAGCCCACCCTTTTTACAGATATTCACGTCCGCGCCAAGCTCGGCTGCCAGGAACGATGCGAGATACGCAACTTCCATAGAGTGGAGAAGCGCGTTTTGTCCAAAACTGGTGCGGAACTTCAGCCGTCCGAGGATTTGCACGAGTTTTGGATCAAGGCCCGTCACGCCAAGCGCAAAAATAGAGTCCTCGCCCGCTTTTTTAATTTCGCCGGCAAGCTCCTGCTTTGCTTGCTCCACATATTCTTCAACGCGGCCCGGATGGATGCGGCCGTCTTTGAGGAGTTTTTCTATGGCAAGTTTTGCAACCTGGCGGCGGATAAGAGAAAAGCCGGAAAGCGTAATCATCTGGGGGGTATCGTCGATGATAATGTCGACGCCCGTGAGCGATTCGATAGTGCGGATATTGCGACCCTCTTTCCCGATAATGCGGCCTTTCATTTCATCGGAGGGGAGGGGAATGGAAGTGGTTGTGTTTTCGGAAATGACAGACATGGCGCACCGCGACATTGCATCCGCGATAATGGAGCGCGCGTACACCGCAACATCTTCAGCGCCAAGTTCCTGAACCTTCTTGATGCGTGCCATAATGTCTTCCTGCGCGTCTTTCTCCACCTTTGCGAGCAAGAGCTCTCTTGCATCATCGCGGCTCATGCCGCCGAGCTCCTCGAGTTTTCTCTCCTGGTCGTCCTTAATTATTTGAATGTCTGTCTTAATTTGTTCAATTTGCGCGGCTTTGTCTTGGAGCTTTTGGTGTTTCTCCTGCAGTTCAAGGAGTTTTTGGTCAAAGAGCGTCTCGCGTTTTTCCAGACGCACCTGGTGTTCTTTAAGATCCTTGCGCCTGTTCTCCTCGTCCCTTTTCGCTTCGTCAAGGATTTTGAGAGCCGATTCTTTTGCCTTTAAAACAATATCGCCCTCTTTGGTTTTTGCCTCAGCAAGCATTTTTTCTGCGCGCTGTTCGGCAGAATTTGCGCGGCTACTGCCAACCTGCTGGCGGATGAGATACCCGACAAGCAGACCAACGGCAAGCGCGCCGATACCAGTAATAATATAAAACATATGCTCAGTATTTTTTGGAAAAGAGCATACGGCTGCGACCGGAGCAAGAGCTCAAAGGGATTATGCAGGAAGAACACTCCCGCGGTGCGGCGGGGGTGTTAGCGCTGAAAAAACGTTTACATTAGAAGCAAAAGTCAGCGAAAGAGTCATAATCAGATGAGTATGCGCAAGAGAAGCAGGGAGCTGGTTGCGCACGCTGTATGGTCGAAACCGTACCGATTTTTCCAAAAAGTTATAACTTAATCCGGGAAATATCGCTATTTCCTTATATTTTTAATCTAGCATAGAATGGTATTCTTGTAAAGTGCTTTTTTTGTTATACTATTATGGTCGATATCCGATGTTGACCATTACTTATGGAATTGTATCACGTACTTAATAGGGGAGTTGATAAACGAATAATTTTTTTGGACAACCAGGATTATGCACGATTTGTACATAATCTCTATGCGAGCAATGACAGCTCACCAATGAGACATACCGGAAGAATGGTCGGCATCGGATGTCGGGATCGTCGGGAGCGGCTCGTAGATATTCATGGATGGTGTTTGATGAACAATCACTTTCATCTTATTCTTACGCCCTGTGTTGAAAGGGGGATTTCACGATTTATGCAGAAGGTTAACATAGGATACGTAAAGTATTTTAATGAAAAATATAAACGGCCAGGTACTCTTTTTCAGGGAAAAACAAAGAAAGTACCCATAGAGAATGAGGCCCACTTTTATCACATTCTCCATTACGTCCATTTGAACCCTCTTGATTATTTGAAGGGCGCAACGGAATGGCGTGAGCGCACTGTAGAAGACGCGGATGCTGCCATTGCTTACTTAAAGAAGTATCGCTGGAGCAGCTATCTCGACTATTGTGGAGTGAAAAATTTTCCTTCTGTAATTTCACGAGATCTTTTCGGGGAGGTCTTCGGTGATTATGAAAAGGAGCTTCTCAGCTATTTAAAAAGCATGACCATCTAATGGTCGACATCGGATGTCGACCATTCAGCTATTTGATAATCTTGTCGACGATTCCGTATATCTTGGCTTCATCGGCGCTCATGAAGTAATCGCGGTCGGTGTCTTTCTCAATTTTGTCGAGCGGTTGGTTCGTATGGGATGCAAGAATGTCGTTGAGGCGGCTTTTGAGTTTTAGAATATGTTCTGCGCGGATTTTGATGTCGGTTGCCTGGCCTTCGGCGCCGCCCATGACTTGATGGATCATCACTTCGGCGTTGGGCAGGCAAAAGCGCTTGCCTTTTGCTCCGGCGCTCAAAAGAATTGCGGCCATGGACGCGGCGATGCCGACGCAGATGGTGGTGACGTCGGGTTTGAGATAGTTCATGGTGTCATAGATGGCAAGACCGGCTGTCACCGATCCGCCCGGAGAGTTGATATAGATTTTAATATCCTTGTCTTTGTCTTCGCTTTCCAAAAAGAGCAACTGCGCAATGACGGTATTTGCCACGTCGTCGTCGATTGCATCGCCGAGAAAAATAATGCGCTCTTTGAGCAGGCGCGAGTAGATATCATAGGCGCGTTCGCCCATGGCGGATTTTTCGATAACCGTTGGAATGAGATGATAGTTTCGGGGCATATACATTAAAAATTATGAATTTTGAAATTATTCCTGAAGTGAGTCCAATATTTTTTCCACATCGTTCATGTCGTCAGGATTGTCTTTTTTGGCATCAATATAAAATGAGATCTGGGGGACGAAGCGCATGGCCAGGCGGCGGTTGAGCGCGTGCTGGATAACGCCCGCGTGCTTGCGAAGGTAGTCGCGTACGCCCAAACCGTGATCTTCCGGGTACGCGCGGAAAAAGATTTTTGCCGTTTTCAAGTCAGCTTCCGACTCAACGCGGGTAATGGTTGGGAGGACGCCGTGCGGCATCTCGAGCTCACGCAAAATAATAGAACCCACTTCTGTTTTTAACAATTCGTTTACTTTTTCCAGTCGGAGCGAGGGCATAGGTCTAGGTTCTAGCTTCTAGGTTCTAGCTTCTAGGTTTTAGGTGACACCTGATCACTGACACCTAGAAGCTAGAACCTAGCCCCTAATCTAAAGTTTGTTTTATCTTTTTCTCCGTATATGCCTGGAGTACGTCGTCGGGTGCAAGCTCGACCTTTCCCTCGTAGAGGATGCCGCATTCTTGGCCGGAGATCGCTTCCTTGATTTCTATTTTCCCCAGCTGGACGGTTTTGATGCGTCCCTCGCCCGCCTTGTCCTCGCCGCGGAGAACATGAACGCGCGCGCCGGGCGCAAAAACGCCCTCCAGCACCCGCACGCCGACAACCATGCTTCCATGATCGTTGCGGAATACTTTCAGGACCGTGCCGCTCCCGACGACCGTTCTTTGAATAAGCGGGGCGAGGAGCGCCTCCACGCGCAGCTTGATATCATCGATGAGCTCGTAAATGATTTTGTAGAGTTTGACATCAATGCGTTTTTCCAAAGCAACATCGCGAACTTGGGCCGAAAGGGGAACATGGAAGCCGGCGACAAACGACTTGGTTGCCTCTGCGTTGAGAATATCGGCAGTTGTAATGGCGCCCAGCCCCTTGCTGACAACTTTTATTTTTACATCCGGATGCTCTATTTTCATCAGCGCCGTTGCGATTGCCTCCAAGCTGCCCAGCGTATCGGTTTTGAGAATAATATTGACCGACGGGATGCCCTTATCCTTTTCGCTCATTTTTGGCGCGCTCACTACCGAGCCGGCCGCCATCTGTTCTTTTTGTTTGCTCATTTTTCCCACTGATTCATCCAGCACGGTCATGGCGGTCAGACAGTCGCCGATGCGGGGCGCTTTTTTAAAACCGATGATTTTTGCCGGCTGGCTCGGCAGGACTTCTGACAACACCGTGCCGCGATGATCTTTCATGAGGCGCGCTTTGCCATAGAGAATATGGTCCACCACGAAAAAGTCGTTCATGCGTAATGTACCGTTTTGGACAAGGATGGTTGCAACCGGCCCTTCGTTCTTGTCGACATGGGATTCGATAACCGTTGCGACCGTGGTGCCGCCCGGGTTTGCCACAAGTTTTTCTTTTTCCATATCCGCGACAAGCAGAATCATCTCAAGAAGGTCGTCGATGCCGGTGTGTTGTTTTGCCGATATTGGCACGCAGATTGTTGAGCCGCCCCAGTCCTCCGGGATGAGCCCGTGGTCAGAAAGCTCGCGCTTGACTTTGTCGCTGTCCGCTCCCGGCTTGTCCATTTTGTTCACCGCGACAATGAGGGGTAGGCCCGCTGCGCGAATGATTTTTATCGCCTCTGTTGTTTGCGGCTTGATGCCATCGTCTGCGGCAACGACAAGGATTGCGATGTCGGCAATTTTTGCCCCGCGTGAACGCATGGTGGTGAACGCTTCGTGTCCGGGGGTGTCGATGAATGTAATCATTCTTCTGCCGGCAGGAGAATGATCATCCCGAGCTTGTCGAGGGATCCCTCGGCCCGTTTCACTCACTCGGGATTTTAGTTCCTCCTTTGGAGGAACCTCAACCTGATAGGCGCCGATATGCTGGGTAATACCGCCCGACTCCGTGGCGATGACATTGGTGGTGCGAATGGCATCCAGGAGCGACGTTTTGCCGTGGTCTACATGCCCCATGATAACGACGACCGGAGGCCGCGGCAGGAGCGTTGAAGGATCTTCCGATTCGAGTGTTGTTTTTATGAAATCGATCGTTGTGATATTCGCATCTTCGTCTTGGCCCTCTGACAGCTGGTGCGGCATAAATCCAAGATCCTCGGCGATAATTGATGCGGTATCGTAGTCGATTTTTTCGTTGAGTGCGGTGAGAATGCCGTTGTTCATCAGCGTGACGATGAGTTTTGGCACCGGCACATTAAGGAGAACGGCAAAGTCCCGGACAGTGATGACGGCTGGAATCGCAACGGGTTTTTTTTCTTCAGGGGCGGCATCTGCCAGCGGCTTTTCTTCGTCGGGCTTCTTAAAAAGGAGCGGCTGGTATGTGCTCCAATTTTTCAGGATTTTGTGGGCTACTTTGTCATCTATTTTTATCGCGCGTCTGCCCACGTCAATGCCGATCTGCGGAAACAGCTCGTAAAGTTGTACGGATGTCACTTTCAGTTTTCTGGCAAGTTCGGTGATGTTCATGGTTCTACGAAATACTAATTTATAGGAAGAGTAGCGGTTTTACTTGATGTTGTCAAAAAAAGAGCCCCAGACAATGTCGTCCGGAGCTTAAAACTTTGCTGCTGTCATCGTTCTGCCATGACCGTGTCGACTATGACGTCGGCCATGCGCTCATAGTGCTCGCGCACTATGGCGAAATCTGTCTTCGCATCCGACGGGAACAGCTTGAGCAGAACCTGACGCGGATTCGTCAGGTCGACGGACCACGGTACGTGCCGCTCAGTCCGGCCATGCTCGTAGAAGAGCAGGCCACAGAACGTCGGCCCGTCGTGCCGCTCGATGACGCAGCTTACCACTTCGATTGCCATTTTTACCTCCATTTGGCAAGTGGTGTGCTCTGCGGTTCGAATACTATCGTAAAGCAGTCGACATGTCAAAAAACGCTATTTTTTAGCGTTTTTTGAGGAAGTCGAAGATTTTTTTGCGCAGCTGCGCAACATCCTGTTATGCTTTTACTTTTTCGACAATTTTCGCAAAGACAGGGGCATGGTGTTGGGCAAGTTGCGACAGGATCTTGCGGTCGAGCGCAATGTTTGCTTTTTTCAGCCCATCGATAAATTTGCTGTACGAAAGTCCATGAGCGCGGCACGCGGCGTTTATCTGCACCTGCCAGAGCGCGCGGAATGTTCGCTTTTTTGCCCGGCGATCGCGGAATGCGCTCGCGCCTGCTTTCAGCATCGCGGGGCGCGCAAGCTTAATGGTCTTTTTGCGTCGGTGCGTATAGCCCTTTACCGCGGCAAGCAGATTCTTTCTTTTTTTTGTATGGATGACTCCTCGTTTGACTCGGGGCATAATTTTAGCTTCTAGGTTTCAGCTTCTAGGTTTTAGTTGACCGCTGACCCCCTGAATTTTTATTATAATTGGTTTGTGAGCACCTTTACGGTTTTATGGAATGACGGAGAAAGCACGGTGTCGTTGCGTTTTTTGCGAGTGATTTTTCCCGGATTTCGCGCATTAAAATGATCCTGTCCGCCATATCGCTTGAGGACCGAACCGGTTTTTGTGACGCGAAAACGCTTTGCTACGGCTTTTCTTGTTTTTTGTTTTGGCATAGTTCTAGGTTTCAGGTTTCAGGTTTCAGGTTTCAGGTTTCAGGTTTCAGGTTTCAGGTTTCAGGTTTCAGGTTTCAGGTGATCACTGAAACCTTCTTATAATTGACCAAGTTAACCACACTTGTTTTAAAAATACAAGAGGTGAGCGGGTTATTGCGGTTTTGCCGCAATTATCGTGCTCATGCGCCCTCCCTGGAGCGCCGGCTGGCTCTCGGTAATGACGGCAAGTCCCAGGTCTCCAAGTGCCGTAAGAAATGTCGCCAGAACCTCTTTTGCCAGCTCGGTGTGCTGGCGCTCACGTCCCCTCATGACAATTTCTATTTTTACTTTATCGTTTTGTTCAAGGAAATTTTTTGCCTGTTTTACGCGCACATCAAGATCGTGCTTCCCGATGCGGACCGTGAGCCGCAGCCCCTTCACCTCTACCTTCTTTTGCTTCGCTTTTTGTTTGCGGAGCTCCTTTTCCTCCATATATCGCACACGGCCAAAGTCGTTTATTTGGCAGACCGGCGGATTGGTAGACGGATTTATCTCGATGAGATCCATCTCTGCCGCTTTTGCTTTTTCAAGCGCTTCGCCAAGCGTGACCACGCCGATATGTTCATCGTTATCGTCGATAAGGCGCACCTTTTCGGCCGTTATCTGTTCGTTGATACGATAGCGCCGTTTTGGCACTACGGGGGCTCTTCGGTAGTTTTTTCTCATTATTTATTTAGGTTCTAGGTGCTAGCTTTTAGCTTCTAGTTTATGGATTATTGCATTAAGCATTTTTTGTATTTCTTCAAGAAGCGACTCAACATCAGAAAAATTTATAGAAGGATAGATATCCTTTGCAATAATAATTTGGGTTTCAAGCTCCGCAGATGAGCCGTAGGATATTCTTAAAAATTGAAGGTATTCTTTGAGATTTTTCCGCTGCTGTCCCTCAGCTATATTCGACGGTATGGAGATTGCCGCTCTTTTCATCTGACTTGAGAGACAGTAGAGCTCATGTTTTGGAAGAGAATCAGTCACCCTATAGAGAATCTTTACAAGCTCAATAGCTTTTTGCCATACGGTTAATTCCTTATAGGATGCAATATACATAAAAGTTAGGTTCTAGCTTATACCTTCTAGATTTCAGTAATCAAGAAAATTCACCGGACCCTGACCGCTAGCACCTAGAACCTGGAAGCTAGCACCTAGAACCTTGCCCTGTTGCTGGTGGAGATGGCGGGAGTCGAACCCGCGTCTGGGAAGTCGTTTTGTGCATGATCTCCGCGTTCAGTCGATCCTTTTATTTTTAGAAAGAAGAGGCAAGGAATCGACGCATCCTTCTTCTTTCGACCCACCGGATGGTTTTGGTTGTGTCCGGGGCGGGGCAGACACGCCCTATCCTGAAAAATGACGTCCGTTGTTCCGTATCAGGAGTCGGGAGACGGACGGCGACCGCAAGTGGTTATGCAGTCGCAAGCGCAGGGCTCATGCCCCAAGGGCTGAGCGTTCTGCTGGCCAATGATTTGGCATTTGTATGGTTTATTTGCGTGGATTTTACGAGCAGAGCGCAAATATGCTCGACGCGCACATGCAAAAAGAACATTCTCATCAAAACCCGGCACCCCCACATTAGCTTCTAGCTTCTAGGTTCTAGGTTTCAGGGATCAGGTTTCAGAGGGTTTTCACTGAACCCTGGAAGCTAGAACCTAGAACCTAATTTTAGTCGGGAGCGAATTTCACGGTCGACATCGCGCTTTTTCAGCAGTTCGCGTTTTTCAAACTGCCGTTTTCCTCGCGCAATTCCGACGCCGATCTTCAGCCGACTTTTGCTAGTATATACATTCAAAGGCACCGCTGTCAAGCCCTTTTCCTTTAATTTTCCTATCATTCTGGCAATTTCCTTCTTGCGGAGAAGGAGGGTGCGGGAGCGATAGGGATCGTAGTCCTTTTGGGGTCCGGCCGGCTTATACGCGCCGATATGCGCGCCCGTGAGCGTCACTTCGCCGTTGTGCAGCGTAATGTAGGCCCCTTTCAAATTAATGTTTCCATTTCGCACCGATTTTACTTCTGCGCCGGACAGCACGATACCCGCCTCTAATTTTTCAAGGACTTCGTAGTCGTGCAGGGCCTGTTTGTTTACGGTGATTGTGGGCATAGATCCATGTCAAATCATCTTTGCCGCGAACCGGCATCCTGGTAGTTTGTATGAGAATATGGTATACTAGATAAATCCAAATGACAAAGTGTAAATGTCAAATCAATCTCAAAATCCAAATGAAAAAAGGAAATACGATTTGGCCGAGCGCACAGCGAGATTTGGAGAAGTGGTTATACGATTTGTTGGCAGCATTCAGGAGACATCTATTACCAGGCCCCTGATAAGTCAGATCGTTCGTTCGGGCACAAGTATTGGCGCAAATTATATGGAGGCAGATTCCGCTGAATCTAAGAAGGATTTTCGTCATAAAATAGCTATTTGTCGAAAAGAAGCAAAGGAGACCCTCCATTGGCTTCGTATGATAGCAATTGCCTGTCCGGTAAAGAAGGATGAATGCAGGACGATTTGGAAAGAATCTTATGAACTCGTTCTTATTTTTTCTGCAATATTAAAGTAGTGTTTTTTTATTTCATTTGATATTTTGATTTTGAAATTTTGACTTGCCGTACTATGTCCTTCCAAAAAGATATCACAACCGTCAACATTTCGACCTTGTCTTTCGTGAAGGTGCTTATTATCCTTGCCGCGATCGGGTTTCTGTACCTTGTTCGGGATATTATTGCCATTCTTTTCATTTCCCTGCTTTTTGCCTCGGCGCTTACCCCCTGGATTACGACCATGGAGCGGCATCATATTCCGCGGCGGCTGGGCATTTTGCTTATTTATCTTTCCATTGTATCGATTATTTCCTTGAGTATTATTCTCATCGTTCCTCCGATTGTCGAACAGTATAACGAGCTGGTCGCCGTTTTTCCTCAGTATGCCGAGGGTCTATTGCAGTTTATGCGCCAGCACAGCGGTCAATTTGATTTGGTTGATCGACTTAAAACATCGATTGCGAATATCCAGTCAAATGCCCTTGAGTTTGCCGCGACGATATTTTCTAAAATCTTTGATGTTTTGAGCGGCGTTATCGCTCTGGTCGTGGTCTTTGTCGTCACGTTTTATATGGTTGCTGAAGAGGGTGTTATCAGAAAGGCAATCCATTCACTCGCTCCGCCAAAATATCACGCATCAATAGATGAGCTGATTATCAAGATTCAGCGAAAAATCGGTCTGTGGCTCCGCGGTCAATTTATCCTCTCGCTCATTATTTTTATCCTGTCCTTTATCGGTCTGAGCGTTTTGGGCGTGAAGTACGCGCTCATTCTCGCGTTATTTGCGGGTCTTACGGAGTTTGTCCCTATCTTAGGGCCGATCCTGGGGAGTATTCCGGCAATCTTTGTCGCATTTAACCAAGCGCCGCTTCTCGCGCTTTTTGTCATACTGCTCTATTTGCTCATTCAACGGATGGAAAACGACTTTCTCGTGCCGTCGGTAATGCAAAAAACGGTTGGGGTGAATCCGTTGGTGAGCATTATTGCGCTTCTTATCGGTGCCAAGCTGGGCGGTATCGTGGGGGTGCTTCTCGCTATTCCGGTCGTCACGGTCATCGGGGTGGTCATTGATTTTTTTGCAGGGGAAGAGAGCGGCGAGGAGGGCGGGCTATAAATTCGCTGACCCTGGCAGTTTTTCTTGTTCGTGGTATACTCTGAAAGAGTGAGCATTGACCCCTTATTTATAAGGGTTTTTTCTTAAACGAACGAATGCACAAATTTCTCAACGAACAGATAATACTGTATCGGATTCGGAAGGGAGATACCGAGAGCTTCGGGCATATTTTTGATTTTTATCACGAAAAGATTTACCGCTTCGTGTATCTGAAGGTGGCGACAGGGGAAGACGCGGAAGATATTGTTGCCGAAACATTTTTGAAGGTGTGGCAATATATCAAGGAGGGAAAGAAGATTAAAACGCTCCAGGCATTCCTCTATCAGATTGCGCGGAATTTGGTTGTTGATTTTTATCGCCGGAAAGGGGCGCCGACCGAATCGCTTGAAGACGCTGAGATTACCATCGCAGATAGGTCGGACTTGAGCTTGGAGGAAAAAATGACACTGAAAAGCGATATGGCGAAAGTCGAAGGCGCGCTTCGCTTGCTGAAAGATGCGTATCGTGAGGTCATCGTTCTCCATTTTCTCAATGAGCTTTCTCTGTCTGAGACGGCAAAAATAATCGAAAAGTCGCCGGGAGCCACTCGCGTGCTTCTCCATCGGGGGATGAAAACGCTCAAAAATATGCTCAATGAGGATGGAGGGTCGAGGAATGAGGGAAGAGTGTAACACTTTGACCCACATTTACGTCTTATACAGTGCAAGGACCAAAATAGTTCTTGCAAAAGCCCTTAAAATAAGGGCATACCTTCCGAAAATCCTTCAAAATAAAGGATGAGAGTGGTGAAAAATAGCTTCCCGGTCAGTTCCATGACACCATTTCCACCTCAGAATAGTCGGAAGCGAAACAAACAATCAAAAAACCTCCACTGAATTTTTCAACTCTATGTGTGCTTGTCGCACCGAACGGTGAAGAATGAAGACGGGGCGAAAACTCAAAAAGCATTCCCATGCTTTGCAGAATAACGATAAAGAACTGCCAAATGTGTTGGCAGATATCACGGCCTTAAGTTGAAAAAAAGGAACCATCGGCAAAACGGGGATACGCATTTTGAGTTTTTTTTATCCCCCGACCGCCCGATACTAATCCCTAGACCCTATTCCCTAACCCCTAGGAAAATGACTTCCCGAAAGCTCGCTAAACAACTGGGAACGCTCAAGGCAATCAAACCGCGCACAGAGTGGAGAGACCGCGCGCGGGATATTTTGCTGTCCCAGGTTCGCTCGCAGGGCAGGGGAGCGCAGAATGTATCGGTGTTTGGAGGAGTGAGCGCATACACGCGCGATTCGCTGACTGTTGCGTATCGTATGACCATCGGGCAGCTATTTGCTCGCCCCCTTGTTCTTTCCGGATTCCTTTCCGTCCTCCTTGTTGGCGCTATTTCTGCCGGCGTTGCGTCGGAAAAGAGCATTCCGGGAGATCCGCTGTATACGGTCAAGCAGACCCACGAGCAGATTAGCGGTGTGTTTGTTTCCCCTGAAAATCGTCCGGCGTTTCAGCTTGAGCTGGCCCAGAAACGCCTTGAGGAGATGAATACGCTTTCCGACAGGCCGGTAAGCGCGGAAGAAAAGAATCAAAAAGCGGTATTGCTTGCAAAAAATGCTCGGGAGAGCATCGCAACAGCACAGAATGATTTGGAGCAGCTGAAAAAGGCGGAGCCGAAAAAGGCCGTTCAGGCCGCAGCAGTGGTCAACCAAAGAGCGGGAGAGTATGAACGGGCGATTACGCAGAATGGGTCCCACGTTCAGGAGGTAATCGCAAATCTAGACGAAACACAGAGCAAGGCGCTTGCCGTGATTGTTGACAAGAAAGATACCGCAGGAGTCGGCGAGTCCCAGGTTGCGTCGCATATCAGCGATGCCATTGATGGCCTCCAAGAGCGGCTGGCGCGGCTCGAAACGGTTTCCGCGGCAGGGTTTAAGAGCGCTCCGCGGCTGACAGAAAAATCGAGCGAAGCAAAAAAGAACCTCCAGGATGCGCGCGACGGTGTTGAACGGAGGGACTTCAAGCTTGCGCTTGATAAGATAAGCTTATCACGCGGCATTATTACCGCAGTAGAAAAAGAATTAGGCGCGCAAGAGGAAAATACTGCCAAGAAGGGGGATAGTGATAATACGGGGAATGGAGATTTGAAGTAGATGTCATTCCCGCGGAGGCGGGAATCCAGTCCATGAATTATTATTTTATCTGGATCCCGGATCAAGTCCGGGATGATAAAAAATGAATTTCGACGGAAGACCACAGCACAGCTAGAACCTAGAACCTGTTCTCCGGTCTCGCGTTGAAGTGCGAGGAGTTCTTTAGGCACTGTCTCAAAATAACATCTTCAAGTTCGCTCAGATTTACGTCAGATTTGCCAGAATAAAAGCTGAAGAATATCGAGATATTTTGAGGATTTTTTCTGGTCAAAGATGACGG
>JACQWH010000057.1 GCA_016209345.1 Candidatus Uhrbacteria bacterium | reverse complement strand
TAACTTGGGGCTCCCGGCGGGCGGCATTCGCCGCCCTCACCCGCGTCCTGACACCGGCGGGACGCGGGTGCGGGAGCCCCTGGTCGTTAGCTGTCATCGCCCGCCGAGGAGATTCTAGATGGAACCAATAATTTATGACATTCCAAACTGTGCCTATCACCCAGATACAGATTCATTATTCAAGTGCATAAACTGCGGGAAGCCAGTTTGTAAAAAATGTATTGAAGTAAACCAAGAAGGCATTATTTGTATACTCTGCAAGAAAAACTCATCGCTTTCCCACAATACTTTGCAAAATGACAAAGCACGGCCCATCGAAACACAAGCCAAAATTATAGCATCCGACTCAACTTCGGATTTCGGTGACATGGACAGATCAAACTTGCTCCTTCGACAGACGTTCGCCGCATGGTTGCCAGTAGGGATCATTGGCCTACTGTGCTACCTAGTACCCTCATTCATCCTAATTTTGTTGTTTATATTATTGGGATTATTTTTATCCATTCCACTTGGCCAAGCTACCTTTGCGAAGTCCATGGGATCCATCTTCGGAACATATACGTATACTGGAAACTATTTCATTTTTGATTTTTTTGGACGCGGAGATTATCCAAAACGCACAGTATGGCGCCGTAGATTAATTGACAGGAAGCGATGGAAATACGGCGAAGTTCCTGTGGAAGATTTCGATTTAAGCGTTGATCTAACCAATTGGTCATTGGCATGGCCATTATTACTCCAAATTATTCTGGCCTCACTAGTCGGCAGCATATTAATCTCCGAAACTTTTTTAAAGTTGACCGAGACAAAAAGCGCATGGGGGATGTTCGGGCTTGTTTTACTGCTAATTTATTATGGACTTCCTTTTCCATCTGCATTTTTATCCTCGGGGATTGCCGCGTTTATTTCCAAAACAAATTTACCACGATCTGCACGACCAACTTATAACGCATGCCTTGTTTCTGGCCTTGCGGCGGCCATCATATGTATGGTGTGGGAAAAAATTAAGAGGGGATAGGGAGTAAAAAATAAAGCGAAAAATGAGCGGCGGGCGACGACAGCTAACTTGCCACTCCCGGCGGGCGGCATTCGCCGCCCTCACGCCCTCCGCTTCGCTCCGGGCGTGCGGGAGTGGCTGGTCGTTACACGCCATAGGGCGCAAACCCGTTATCAAAAATATTTTGAATAATCTGCCCAATAAAATCGGGAGACTTCTTACCGCTGTTATTACAATTACCCTCTTAGAACTGCCAGCATTCTCTGAATACGTATTGAAGCATGGACGCATTTATTACAAACAAACAGATTATGTCCCACTTATTGGGGTCGCATACCAAAAAATATATACGCCCATTGATGCCGATGTTAAGTCATTCACACGCATACCGAAATTCGGGAAGTATTATGCGAGAGATGCCAACAAAGTATTCTTTGAAGGAAACATTATCAAGGGAGCTGACCCAGCAACCTTTACACACATTTCAGGCCGTTTTTGGATAGATAAAAATCACGTTTTCATGCAAAGTTCCATTGTGGAAGGCGCAAATCCTGCCACCTTTAAGGTAATAGATGAAAAACTTGAGTGGGGCATGGACGATAAGGATGTGTATTTCCTTAGTGTTCCGATAGGAGCAGATGCAGCCTCATTCAGGATTCTTCGGCCACACTGGGCCAAAGACAATAATTACTATTACTCTGACCATGGATTGATTTTCGATTACAAAATTAAATCGGACTATAACACCTTTAAAATTCTCAATGAGAGCTATGCTACAGATATCAACCATGCATATTATGGAGGACAGCGAATCGACGGTGCCGACACCGAGACTTTCGAGGCATTGAATGATGTACGTGCCAGAGATGCCAACTGGTATTATCTTTTTGGCGATCGCCAGAGGACTGTTCAACAAGAAAATGAATTCAACCAAAGAAAGAACAAGAAGTTTTGGAAATAAAAATCGATTATTGTGGGTACGAGACGTGGGGCGCCCTACGGCGTGTAACTTGGGGCTCCCGGCGGGCGGCATTCGCCGCCCTCACCCGCGTCCTGACACTGGCGGGACGCGGGTGCGGGAGCCCCTGGTCGTTATACGACATGGGGTCGGCCAAAACAGGGCCGTCCGACATCGTGTCGGACGGCAACTTCAGATTTTTGGCCGAAAAATTTTTCAGTCAGGTGGATAATAATTCTATGGAACAAAAAATGGACGGATATAAACTCGC
>JACQWH010000056.1 GCA_016209345.1 Candidatus Uhrbacteria bacterium | reverse complement strand
TGAATTACGAAACCCATTTTGTTTGGGTATTTCTTCCTCGGGGTCGGGTATTTTTCTGCTGAAAAATCCCTTAGACTCAGCCCGTCGGCTTCCGTATACCCCTGTGGAGAAACACCCAAACAAGGGTTTCGTAATTCAAAGCGATAGGAGAAATACCGCCTACAGTGTGGTTGTTGGCCGATACTGCAGCGCTTCGGCGATATGGCGCTGCTCAATATGTTCCGCCTCGTCAAGATCGGCAATCGTACGCGCAATTTTTATAATCCTGCCGTATGAGCGAGCCGAGAAGCGCAAGCTCTCAGCCGCGGAGCGCATGAATGAACGCGTATCCTGGGCAAGCGGACACAACGACTCCAGATGGTGTGCTCCGATTTCACTGTTCATCCATATTCCCATTCCTTCATAGCGAGCGCGCTGACGCTCTCGCGCTCCTTGTACTCGCTCGCGGACAACGGCAGAGGATTCGGCATCTCCCACGGCAAACAAATCATCGTATTCGACCGGAGGCACATCAACGAAAAGATCAATGCGATCCAGAATCGGCCCTGAAATTTTTTTCTGATACGCATTGATGGCGCCTGCCGAGCAGATGCATTCATGAATCGTGCTCCCTCTATTCCCGCAGGGACACGGATTCTGAGCCGCGACAAGCATACAGCGGCTGGGAAATCGAACGCTTCCCGCAGAACGGGTGACGCTCACCCAGCCATCTTCCAGGGGCTGACGCAGTGCCTCAATAGCCGATCGGGGAAATTCGGGAAACTCATCAAGGAATAAAACTCCCCGATGGGCAAAGCTCACTTCGCCGGGAGAGGGGGTGCTTCCGCCTCCGATAATTGAGGCGACCGATGCGGTATGGTGGGGACTGCGAAATGGGCGCTCCCTGATGAGATGCTGGCCCTGCGGCATCATGCCTGACACGCTATAAATACGGGTGACTTCCAGCGCCTCATCCAGCGGCAGCGGCCCAAGCAAAGTTGCCACGACACGCGCAAGCATCGTTTTTCCCGATCCGGGCTGCCCGGACAGCAAAATGTTGTGGCCGCCCGCGGCGGCAATTTCAAGTGCGCGCTTTGCATGGTGCTGCCCTTTCACATACGCGATATCAAGCGTGCGTCCCCCCGCGATTTTGACTGCATCTTGCAGTATCGTGGCAGAACGATCATACGGAGCGCATGGATGAATACCCATGAGATGCTCAACGCACTGCGCAAGTGTTGAAACGGGATAGACGCAAATGCCGTCGATAAGCGCGGCTTCGGCGGCGTTTTCTTGAGGAACAAACAACGACGCATATCCTGCGTCGCGAGCAAAGTGCGCGATGGCAATAACGCCTGAGACCGGACGCACGCGTCCCTCCAAGGAAAGCTCGCCGCAATACATGCCCGAAAGAGCGGTTTTCTGCACGCTCTCCTCATGGATCGGCCCCTCCTTATCTGCCAGCAGGATAGAAAGCGCGATCGGCAAATCATACAGCGATCCTTGTTTCTTAATATCGGCCGGCGCGAGGTTGACGGTGACGCGGCCGCGAGGAAAAGAAAATCCGCTATTTTTTATTGCCGCGCGAACGCGCTCTCGCGCCTCCTGTACCGCGGTGTCAGGAAGTCCGACAATGATAAAGCAAAACTGCCCCGCGCCCGCGTCACACTCTACCTCCACGCGATCCGCATCCAGTCCCACCGTGACCGCGGAATAAATTTTCGATGGCATAATCGTAAGCGGTTAGAACCCTTTTGCAGAGGTCTCTATAGTATATCATGCTTTTTGCATAGTACTGAAAAAAGCAGACCGACACACCCGACGACAATCAACCCATCGGCGAAATTAAATACCGTAAGGCCCGGAATTTCTATCCAGTCGATAATGCTGCCATACCGCGCGATGTCCAACAGATTGCTTGCGGCGCCGGCTGCGATAAGAGCCGCCGGAAGAATCGCGCTTTGTTCGTTTCTTTTCGCACCCATGAATACCATTGCACAGAGGAATAAAAAAAATATTCCCCCGATCCAAAAAATGCTCAACCCATCGAAGAAAAAAATGCTCTTCGTGTGCAGATACAGCGAAAAACGCAGGACACCGGGAATCACCGAATACGGTTCGGCGGAAAATAAAAAAAGCGCGGCAATTTTCGTACCGCGATCGATAAAAAAAAGAAGACAAAACACAATCAATGCTCGCGCCACACGATTATCGATCAGATTTCCCCTGGCATTCGATACACAGCGTTGCCATGGGCCGTGCCCGCAATCGCTGTTCGCCGATTTTATTTCCGCACTGTCTACACAAACCATACGTCCCCTGGTCAAGGCGGCCAAGCGCTTCGAGTACCTCGCGAAGTTCCGGCTCAAATGTTGCTTCCAGCCCCAGCGAATCACTGTACGCAGCAACTTCGGCGGCATTTTCTTCTTCTTTGTCACCATAGTTCTCCCATGACGTTTGAAAATCCGCCGTGTCTTGCCCTGAACGCTTTCCAATTTTTGCAAGTTCCTGCTCAAGTCGCGCTTTCGCCGCGTCCAGCTGCGCACGCATTTCAGCTAAAAATGTTACATCAAATGCCATAGTATTACGAAGATGGGGTATATAAGAAAACGAGGCGCTTCTGGTAGTATATGAGCTAACCCAAGCGCCCCGAGAGATGTGCCTCTTCGGGGCAATCTTTGGACCGCCATGGCTGATGATGAGGCGTTCATCACCACTCATGGCGGCCGCAAGGAATCCGACCCGAGAGGGTATGGTGGCCCTTCCCCGACACTAAAGGCCGATCTTCCCATCTGCTCTTTGGCAAAGATATGCCAATCCGGACGGAAGCGTCGCTCGCCTCCAAAAAATGAATTGGCCTTCACCTTTTTTGTTTTTGTTTTTGTGGAGGCGTCGGTATATCCCCCAAAAAAGAGAAGAAGAGAAGATAAAAGGTTATTCTTTCTTGCTGGAACGGATAACCTTTTACAGGGATGTAAAGAAACGATACTATAATAGTATACCACTTTTCGGCAGTTGAGTCAACGTTTTACTCATGGTATACTGCCCAATGGGAACGAGCGATAGAAATGAGCTTTTTCTTTATAATAAAGGAAAAAACACTTCCGGCCCTCCACGACTATCGGGAGTGAATACAAAACTTATCCACATATTAAACCTATTCCCCTGTGATATATGCCGACCTATGAACTCCCTCCCGAGCCTCCCGAAGGACATACCCTTCGCTTTGTGCTCAATCTTCTTGCTTATTTATCGGCGTTTCGCAAGAAAAAAAATGAAGCCGACAGTTTGCTCTTTGCTCCCGTCGGGACGTCAGGATATAAAAGTATCGATCAAATAAGCATTGATATGAAGGCCATGCTCGGGCATACCCCCGTCGATATAGTCGAAATGTATCAGCTCATCAGGGATGCTCTCATCCATGACATGGAAAGGTGGGATAGGCCGCTGTATGATATGCTGCTTGAAAAACGGATGCGCAATACGAAAAACCGCGATAAACAGGCATGGACAACCCTTCTGGGTCTTGTTGCCTATCCTCCCAAAGACATACAAGAGATGCGCGCGCAGAGAACGGAACCGATACATGATGCGGCTTTTTCGAAAAAAACGGGATATACCACTGTTCTTCGCGGCATGGGCGGCGACGTTCTCTTCCTCTCTGGCGCAGAAGATGCCGAAAAACCCGCACCGCACCCTCTTGCCCTGGGAATGATCGTACCATACAAAAAAATACGCGGACCACTGGACGATGATCACCCGCTAGCGCGGATGAGTAGCGTCGAGAAACCCGACACCGGACCGCTGGACGGGATGGGGAAAATCATTCATATCAGCATTCCAAAAATCGGCGCTGTTTCCGATCGCGTCATTACCCTGCTGGTCGACGACAAAAAGGGTACCACCAAAACATTCCTCACAATAGAGGACCTTCTTCTCGACTAGTTATTTCGTATCTGTTGCCTGCTTGATAGAAAGATTGATTCTGTTCTGCTCATCGATTCCCACCACCTTCACCGTGACGGTCTGGCCCACCTTCACCACATCGGTCACTTTTTCCACGCGGCGAGGCGCGAGCTCAGAAATATGCACGAGTCCTTCGGTGCGCGGCAAGATCTCGACAAAAGCGCCGAAATCCATAATCCGCGTCACCTTCCCTTCAAAAAGTTCACCAACTTTTACTTCCCGCGTGAGCCGTTTCACCCATTCGACAGCGCGGGCGGAACCCTCTTCATTCGTTGACGTAATCATGACAAGTCCGGACTGTTCGATATCAATCTGAACGCCGGTGGCGTCAATAATTTCATTGATTATTTTCCCGCCCGGCCCGATAACATCGCGAATCTTGTCGGGATTGATCTGCAGTGAAATAATGCGAGGCGCGTATTTCGACAACTCCGCGCGCGGCGCCGTGATTGCCGCATCCATGACATCCAAAATGCGCATGCGCGCCGTCTGGGCTTGCGCAAGCGTTTCCTTGACTATTTGCATGCTCAGACCTTTTGTCTTCGTGTCGAGCTGAATGGCCGTAATGCCGGCTCGCGTTCCAGCAACCTTGAAATCCATACCGCCTTCGCCGTCTTCCAAGTCCTGAAGGTCGGTTAAAATTTTATACTCGCCTTTTTCGTTGGATGCCAATCCCATGGCAATACCGGCAACCGGAGCTTTGATGGGAACGCCCGCATCCATCAGCGCAAGTGTTGAGCCGCAGGTTGAACCCATGGAGCTTGAGCCGTTTGACCCAAGTACTTCGGACACGACGCGAATGGTGTAGGGGAACTCTTCTTTCGTCGGCAAGACAGGCATGAGCGCTTTTTCAGCCAATGCGCCATGGCCCACTTCGCGTCTTCCCGGACCGCGCATCGGCTTTGCTTCGCCGACCGAATACGGAGGAAAATTGTAGTGGTGCATATAGCGTTTCTTCCCGACTTCTTCCATGCCGTCCAGTGTCTGCTCGTCGCCCGGAGAACCAAGCGTAGCAATGGAAAGCACTTGCGTTTCGCCGCGGGCAAACAGGCCCGACCCGTGCGTGCGCACCAGTATACCAACTTCTGCCGACAGCGGCCGAATCTCATCAAACGCGCGCAAATCAACGCGCTTGCCCTCTTCCAAAATTGCGCGAGTAATTTCCTTTTCCGCCAAATCATTGACAATCTCGACGATGGTCTTGCGTTTTTCTTTTCCTACCTGTTCCGCTTTCAAATACGCATCCAGGTCTTGCTTGAGTTTTGCGACAGCCGCCTTTCGGCTTGATTTCGTCACCTTTGTATCCGCTGTCAGATACTCAGGCACTTTTTCGTCAAGCCACTGACGCGCTTTGTCCCACATGCTTTGAGAAATCTCTTCTTCGGCCTCATCGTCGCCTGTTTCTTTTTTGGTCAGCTCTGCGGCCGTCTTTTTCTGCATGCCGATCTCCTCCTGTATCTCTTGAAGGAATGCGCAGATGCGGCCATTGTGCTCCATGGAAAACTCAACGGCATCAGCCATGACATCTTCCGGCACCTGGTGCGCGCCCGCCTCAATCATAAGCACCTTTTCACCCGTGCCCGCGACAAACAAATCAAGTTCGCTCTTGGCGCGCGCCTCATAGCTTGGGTTGAGCACCCATTCGCCATCAATGCGGCCGACGCGAATTCCTGAAAGGGGGCCGTCCCAAGGAATGGATGAAAGCATAAGCGCGGCAGCAGCGCCAATAATCGCCGGAATATCGGGGTCATTTTCCTGATCAACGGCCAGCACCGTAATAATCACCTGAATTTCGTTCCGTACTCCTGTTGGAAAAAGCGGACGAATGGATCGATCGATAAGGCGGCCGGTCAAAATCGCTTCGTCGGTGGCGCGTCCCTCTCGTTTGATAAAACGCGAGCTTTTTATCTTGCCTGCGGCATAGAGCCGCTCTTCATAGTCAACCGTGAGCGGAAAAAAATCAACGCCTTCGCGCGGGTTGCTCATGACAACCGTTGCAAGCACGACGGTCTCGCCGTACTGGCATGTGACGGCCGCTGTTGCCTGCATGGCAAGCTTGCCTGTCTCGAGAATAAGTTTTTTACCCGCAACTTCCGTCTCATATCGCTGTACCATATATAATCCTTTCTCGTTTGAAGCTGCTCCCAAGGTTTCAGATCCATTTCTCTGCCATGAAACGAATCTACTTATCTTGAGACCAACTTCATTATTCGTTATTGTATCATTGCGAACGCCTCTGGCGCGTGGGCCGCATTGAGAAAAGGTATCGATGAACATCTTTCCCAATGTCGATAAAATCATCCGCGGCTTCGACAAGCTTGCTCGATGCCGTATCGCCGAATGCCAACACCTCCACAATGCATCCTCGATTCTCTTTCAGATAGGTGACAAGCGGAACAAAGTCGCCGTCGCCGGTGACGAGCACGACAACATCGAGCTTGTCGGCCGACTTGATGGCATCCACCGCCAGCCCCACATCCCAGTCGCCTTTTTTTGTTCCATCGACAAACACCTGCAGATCTTTCATCTTCATCTCAAACCCCTGCTTGGACAGCGCTTCAAAAAAACTCAGCTCCTCGGCGCTTTTTGACACGACGACATAGGCAAGGGCGCGTATCAGTTTGCGCCCCGACACAGCCGTCTTGAGTATTTCCTGAAAATTCACGCGCGCCTTGTACAGATTTTTTGCCGAGTGGTACATATTGCCCACATCGACGAATACTCCGACGCGCTGCTCCTTGTGTTTCATCATAGTTCTGATGCGTTATGCCGCCTTGTCCTCTTCAATCAGCGCTGCGGGCACGAGAAGATCGTCGGCATCATCAAGTTTCTTTTCCGCAAAATCCCGCTTCTTTATCTTCAGCGATTTTGCAAGCTTTTCATATTCTTCCGCGCTTTCCGATGCGAGATACCGCAAAAGACGGCGGCGTTCGCCGACTTTTTTGAGAAGACCGCGGCGGGACGACTGGTCCTTCTTGTGCAATTTCAGATGCTCCGCAAGCCGATTGATTTCCTCGGTCAGGATGGCAATCTGCACTTGGGTCGATCCCGTATCGTCCTTGTGGGTGCGAAACTTCGCGATTACTTTCTGCTTTGCTTTTACATCCAACATAGATGTTTCTTCCTAAAACGCCATGCCGAGTATGCTCTTGCCGGGCATACCAAGCCATGCGTCATTCATATATTATGGAAAGAGCATAGCAGAAACGACAAAAAAAGCAAGGAGTCGCCTCATGCCTGCTCTATGTACGGAAATTTTTCGTCCACTCATTTGATTTAAAATTATAATCCTCATATCGAGGTGCTGTCCTGCACACCTCCAAAAGTACGTGATCGCGCGCGGTGAGAGGAAGATTCTCGTTATAAAGGACCTGATAAATTTCCAATATCCTATGCCCGTATGGGAAGTCGAGTAATGCTTCGCGGAGCTCCTGTGCATCGTCTATATCTATATCTTGCAGCGAACAATACAAAAGAAAATATGAAACAATTGCTTTTCGTTTTGCATATTCCCTTACGCTTATTAATCTCATGGCGGGCAGGAGGGTAAGAGTAAGTACCTGATTTTTATAATCAAACAGTCCTGCCCCGGCAACAATTGCTGAAAACGATGTATCGTGCAGCGCTGCCGGCAACGACTCTTTCTTTCTCCCCGCAAGGAGTGCGTCTATATGTTCAAGGATACAATCAATATATTCTTCGGGGCTATAGAGTGTTTTTTCACTGAGCAGCTCCTGCGTCCACTGCGCAATCTCCTCGTTGCGCATTAAAGGAATGCGGAGGATGGCACAAAGAATTGACATCTTGCGAAGCGTCTCTGTAATGTAGTTCACCACGTCCTCTTTGCGATTATAAAATTCTTGCGTCGGCAATGTCTGCGGAACATCTTTGATTCGTATAAAGAGATCACTGAAAGGAATATATCCGTACGTAATCCCCACATCGTTTTTCTCCTGCGGAATATCAAGCTCAACGAGCGCGGAGGCGTCGAATGAGGCAAGGACCTCGTTGTTTGGTTTTTGACCGATGAGCAACGCGCGTTCGCCGCTCTCATCAACGTCCAGTCGAATGCGCGTATTTTTCAGGGAGTCGGAAATCAATGGCAGATCGCCGATATACATCAAAAGGCCATCTTTCGTTTTTCGAAACCGAATAATCGACGGCTGATCCTTTTCACCCTCGATAGATGGATTATCTCCTGCCCCGAACTCATGAGTATTCATACTGCGTGTATTATGTGCGAAGTAATGCCAGACATGCCGTAACGCTTTCATCCCATTCGGGAATAAAAAGTCCGAGTGTCTGTTGAATTTTTTTTGATGACAGCACGCTATACGCCGGCCTCGTCACCTTTGATGCATATTCCGATGACGGAATGGGATGAAGCTCGCATGTGAGGCCTGCAAGGTCGCGAATCTTCTGCGCAAACTCAAACCACGTCACTTCCCCATCGTCTGCGTAGTGGTAGGTGCCAAACGGAACTGGGGTCTGGCTCTGTGGGGAAAACGGTGTCTGGTTCGTTTTCGCTTGCGAAAAGGTACCTGACACCGTTTTCCATGTGCCTGACCCCATTTTTTCAATCATTTGCAGCAATGCGCGAGCCAAATCCCGCGCGTATGTCGGGCTACCATATTGGTCAGCGACAACGGGAAGCGAATCGCGCTCTTTGCAAAGCCGCAGGATGGTCTTTACAAAATTGCTCCCGTACGACGAGTAAAGCCACGAAGTACGAACGATAAAACTTTTTGGACATGCTTCTTGAACCGCCAACTCCCCTTCATATTTTGATCGTGCGTATGCTCCCAGCGGATGCGGCTCATCATCTTCGGTGTAGGGCGCTGACTTTTTTCCATCAAACACAAAATCGGTTGAGATATGAAGCAGTATTGTATTATTCTTTGCACAAGCTCGCGCGATGTTCTCCGCACCTAGCGCATTTACCGCGTGCGCAAGCGATTGCTCGTCCTCTGCTTTTTCAACGTTCGTGTATGCGGCGGCGTTGATACAGTAGTCGGGATTGTGTTCATTGAAAAATTTCTGAACCGCGTCAGCATCGGTAATATCAAGCTCTTCACGATCGACGAAAACAAAGATGTCATCCCGACTTCTCCCCTTGTCATCCCGGCGAAGGCCGGGATCCAGACAGATTCTTTTGAGTTCCGATCCTAATTGTCCGTTTGATCCGATCACTAATAATTTCATAGAGATATCATTCACTGTTTTTTGTCATCCCGAGCGTATTGTCATCCCGAGTACCCCCGAGGGACGAGGGATCTGCGCAGTTCCCTCACGTTGTTCGGGATGACAGGGGCGGCCATGCCAAATCCCTTTCCGCAACAATAATCTCCTCGCGGGGCAGTCGCCAGTCAATCCCAAGCGCCGGATCGTCAAAACGAATACCCCCCTCGCTTTCCTTATGATAATACGCACTGCATTTGTAAAAAAAATCCGCGCCCTCGCGGCTCAAAACCAAAAACCCATGTGCGCATCCCGTGGGCACAAAGAGCTGTTTTTTGTTTTCCGCAGACAATTCAACGGCGATATGCCGACCATACGTCGGGGAGTTTTTCCGAATATCTATAACAACATCAAGGACAATGCCAGACAACACCCGAACAAGCTTTGCCTGTGCGTGCGGTTCGCGCTGAAAATGCATTCCGCGCAAGATCCCATATTTCGACCATGATTGATTTTCTTGTACGAAATGAACGCCGGTTTTTTCAAAAAATTCATCTTCGCGAAATGTCTCAAAAAAATATCCGCGCTCATCAGAAAAAATCTGCGGCTCGAGAATCAACACTCCGGGAATGGGTGTCTCTGTATAAGTCATAGAAGTAGAAAGTGGCGGCGCGCAAGAAGGTGCGGATAAGCGCGCCGCCCGGGTGACAGTCGGCTCACTCCTGTTCACCGACTGTTTTTAGTATGGAAAAATTGACAACTATTGTCAACAAACCGAACATAACTATTATTGCTTTTTTTCGTATCACATGATAATCTAAAAATATGAGCTATCGATTTACAATACTCATTACGAAAGAAAAAAACTGGTACGTCGCCAGATGTGTTGAGCTGGGCGTAGTGAGTCAGGGAAGGACTATTGAAAAAGCACAAGACAATCTCAAAGAGGCCGTTGAATTATACTTGGAAGATAGGCCGCGAGAAAAAGCATATGCCATACAGCATGCTCCGCTTGTAAGTACGCTCGAGATACAGTATGGCTAAAACGTTTTCCGGAAAAACCGTTATTACCATTTTGTGCCGAACATTCGGCTTTTTTGTTGTTTCACAAAAGGGAAGTCATGTTAAATTGCGAAAACGGGTTGCCGACACAACCATCACAACAATTATCCCATTGCATCGAGAATTATCTTCAGGTACGCTAAAAGGCATTCTCCAGCTCGCGCAGATTGAGGAAAATGATTTTCGTAATACCGCAAAATAATATCATAAGCCCCTGTAGTTCAACGGATAGAATAGCTCCCTTCTAAGGAGTAGACCGAGGTTCGATCCCTCGCGGGGGCACCATGTGAACAAATAGTATGACACCAACGATTGTGGGCATCTGCGGCCCAACAAGCACCGGCAAAACATCGCTTGCGCGAAGGGCGGCCGCTTCTTTTGAAGAAGTAACCCATGTACCGATGGATGACTTTTTCAAGGACGCAAAAGATGCGCCGATGCAGGGCGATATCCCGCACTGGAATATCCCCGAATCCGTACATCTTGATCAGCTTGTTGCCGTTCTGACTAACCTGCGAGACAACAACGCCGTAGAAGTCCCCTTGTATTCAAAACCCTTGAGCGCGCGAATCGGCACACAAACGCTTCGCCCCTCACCAGTGATTCTTGTTGAGGGAACGCTGATTTATTCTTCTCCTGAAATTCTCAATCTCTGTTCGCTGAAGATTTTTATCCGCACCACAGCCGACACGATTTTGAGCCGGTACGCAAGTCGCATAAATGATTATTCGACCGGCATGAGATATCTGACCGATCTTGTATTTCCCACCCTCGATGAGTACACCGAACACTACTCGCGCTATGCCGACGTTATTCTCGACGGCACACTTCCTCTTGAGCATAGTGAACGCGATCTTTTTTCTCATCTGACAAAAACAATACAAACTATTTATTCACACTAGGATTATGCAAACGATATTTCTTGTCATCATCGCCGTTGCAAGCGGCGCTATCGGAAATCTCCTCATCAAGCTTTCGGCAAAGAGCATACCGCAAACACTCACGCTGGAAACATTTGGAAAAATGGCGACAAATCCGACGCTCCTTCTCGGCATTCTTTTTCTTGTCGGAAGCTTTCCGGTATATGCGATGGTACTTCAGCGCCTTCCCTTGAGTTTCGGATTCCCGCTTGTTCAAAACCTTGCATTCGTCACATTGCTTGTTCTGTCGTTTGTCTTCCTGAAAGAATCATTGACCTTCATCAATCTTCTTGGTATACTCCTTCTCATTGTCGGGCTGTTCCTCGCCGCGGCGAAATAGGGTTGAAGAAAGGATTCATCCACAGCACTGTCCTTTTACATTACAAAAATTTCTTGATATAATAAGGACATGCCTATTGTCCCCTGTCAAAGATGCCAAACAACATTTTATGTAAAGCCTAATCATCAAAGATTGGGGTATGGTAAATATTGTTCTCGATCATGCTCATCTGAAGGTATAAAAACTGGCGTATTCAAGGAGTGCCACATTTGCAAAAAACAAACATGGAAAACGCAAAAAGCTCTCCGTACATCAAAAAGCGGTTTGTTTTTTTGCAATAAATCATGCCAGACGAAGTGGCGCAATCAGGTCTATTCGGGTCCTCGTCATCATCTCTGGATAGATGGTGGCAGTATGTATCGGGAAATAATGCGCAGAAGCGACGCAAAGCAAATCTGTCGGCTCTGCAAAACAAAAGACACGAGAATTTTGATTGTTCATCACATTGACAAGAATCGCAAAAACAACAACATCGCTAATCTTGCATGGCTCTGTCACAATTGTCACTTCCTCGTTCATCATCATGAAGATGAGCGAAAAAAATTTATGGTGGGCGTAGTGTAACGGTTCGCACACGACTCTGTGAAAGTCGGAGTGGGAGTTCAAGTCTCCTCGCTCACCCCAACAGGAATTGAACTGGCAACGGTTCAATTTTTGTTTTCGAGGCTAAACCCCAGGCGTGAGCCCGTGGAGTATCATTTGAACATATCCCCGATGACTTAAAAACGGTAGTCTATGCGGTCACCATTCTTATGTGTACCTTAAAAATAAGGTCACGTAGAATTTCCATGATTCTATTTTTTAAGGATATTCTCGATTTGACTTGCAGAAGATGAGGCCTATAATACTATACAGATAATTATTAACCGTAGATTATAATATATGCAAACAGAAGGAACAATGGGCTTTGATCAGGACGCTAAACCACCTGCGGAAAAGATACCTGACACGCCTCCTACAGAAAAAAAGGAGGAGGACTTCAATATTCATGCGTATCAAGACCCGCAGTATACAGGGCCAGATGACCCATCGGAGCCGGGATTCATCCCTTACCTTGATCGGCCACGGCCAAAAAAGCCTGTTCCTGAAATAATTAAAACTTTGGAAACGGCTGGGTTCACGGCATTGAGAACTTTTAGTAATGATGATTCTGATGCCAATAACATTACAGAATTCGGAAGAGCTCGAGTTGGAATAGTCTGGAGAGCTCCGAACGGAGTAGAATTTTTAACTGTCCCTGCGGGCTATAATGTTGGGGAAGATGATCTCATGCTAATATACGCTCGCCAAGAAGAAGGTGGCAAATTTTGCAACGCTGCCCCTATTGGATACGACACCGTAAGTTCGGCTGACATAAGAGAGTTTCTGCGCGACGACCTTGTTTTTAGGTACAATTTTCTCAAGCAAAATCGAACAGTGTTTTATTTTGGCGCTAAGAACAAGCGGGGGGAGGGATTTCCTGAGGACTTTGACCGAACGGGTCGCGGGATATAAATTTTTCGAGACAAGACCTATTTGTCTGTCGCTCCATTTCTCAGCAGGAAATGAAAAATGGGATCAGCCCCTCTTTTTTGGACCCTAAATGACGAATTGAGCGGGCAATTCATGCTATCGTGGGGATTCTAATACACTTTTCCAAAATTATAGTTCCAACGTCCCCCACCACGGCACCCCATAAAAACATCTCCCTTGCGGGAGGTGTTTTTGTTTGACAACAGAAAATACAATGCTATACTACATATATAAATATTTAACATTGAATATTAAATTT
>JACQWH010000055.1 GCA_016209345.1 Candidatus Uhrbacteria bacterium | reverse complement strand
TGAATTACGAAACCCATTTTGTTTGGGTATTTCTTCCTCGGGGTCGGGTATTTTTCTGCTGAAAAATCCCTTAGACTCAGCCCGTCGGCTTCCGTATACCCCTGTGGAGAAACACCCAAACAAGGGTTTCGTAATTCAAAGGAATTATAAAAATCAATAAACAATGCCAAGGGTAAACCCGGGACGCACGGATTGGGGGCGGGCAAAAAATGTTCCGATTATCGCGCCGCTTCCGTCTATTATCATTACATGTGACGGTGCGCGGGTGCGCGGGACTGTCACTATTTCCTTGCGGCGATTTCCGTCAAGATCGCCGACTGCGATGGACAGTCCTCGATCATAAGCGCTTCCGTACGGAAGAAGCACGCGTTGAACAACGCCAAGCGAGGAAAAGATCTTAAGCTCTCCCCTCCCCTGGCGCGGAGCGGTAATAATTTCTTCGGTGCCATCGCCGTCGATGTCGCCGACTGCAAGCGATATGTCGCGTACGAGCATTTTCGGATAGGCAGAAAACTGCGACCGCAGCACGCCGTCCTCGCTGAACACACGGACATCGCCGCCATGGACTGATGTGTCAAGTGGCGTAAGGGCAATGTCATCCTTCCCGTCGCTGTTCAGATCCCCCAACGCAAGATGATACCCCCCGCGAAGACCTTTGTCGTATCCGAAAAAGTTCTTTTTCACAGCACCGGAGAGGGTAAACACGCGAATATGCGGCCCGCCGCGCGAGGCAGGAGCCGTGACGATCTCCTCCTGTCCATCGCCGTCAACATCGCCAACAGCAATGTTCACTCCTCCGCGAAAACGCGGATCATAGGCAAAAAATTGCGCCACAAGAGCACCGGCCCTGTCAAATACGCGCACGTGCGGCCCGCCGCCGGGTCCCGCGCCAAATATCCGATATCCGCCTATCGAAGATCCGACAAATGAATATGGAACACGATAGGGGGCAAACGGGAAAAACTCGCGCTCCTGGCTCACCGCGTTTCCGGTGCGGGAAAAAAATGATAACGGAAATTTTCCGGAGGCATCCACAATGCCAATAGTTGGGAGGCGTTCACTTTCTCCGTTTTCAAAAGGATTGTCCTGCTGAGAGAGCCCAACCGCCGCCTTGACAACCTTATATACATTCAGTCCCCCGCAGCCCAGCTTTTCAGGAAAAAAAGGGTTGAGCGCGGTGATATTGTCACAGTTATTCCGTAAAAGACGAGCCGCTTGAGCGGGGGTAAGATACGGATTAACGGACTTGACCAGCGCAAGCGCGCCGCTCACCATGGCGGTTGACAGCGAGCTTCCCGACCAACCGCCGCCATAAAATACATCAAACCCCGTTCGCTCATACTTGACTACTTGTGTTGAAAATATGTCCACGCCCGGCGCCATAATATCAATGCACGGCCCGAAGCTGGAAAATGGCGTTTTTTGCCCCAGCGAATCGATGGACCCGACACTAATCACGTTTTCTGAAAAATCATAACAGGCGGGATACACGGGATGCTGCGTAAGGTCAATGCCGCGGCCGTCTGCCTGGTCGTTTCCCGATGCCACGACGATAATAATGCCCGCGTCGGTTGCGCGCTGTATTGCCGAGCGCAAGAACGTACTGTCCGCATCGCCGACAAAACTAAGATTAATGATGTCCGCTTTTTTCTTTATGGCGTAATCAATGGCGCGCACAACGGTAAATACGTCGCCGTCTCCCTGGTTGTTCAACACGCGCAAGGGCATGATTTTGCTCCGCCACGAAATTCCGGTAATGCCGAGTCCGTTATTCCCGCGTCCGGCAATAATGCCGGCAAGGAGCGTGCCATGCTGGATGCCGGCAACCAGGAAATCGCCGCCGAATTTCGGACTGGGATCGGGAATGTCGTTGATAAAATCCCAGCCGTTGATATCGTCAACGTAACCGTTTGCGTCATTGTCTATGCCGTCTCCGGGTATCTCGTCCGGATTTGCCCATACCTCCTCCTGAAGGTCGGGATGATTAATATCCATCCCCGAGTCAAGAATAGCGACGACTACCCGCGATGAGCCGGTTGTGAGCGTCCACGCCTCGGGCGCCTGTATGTGCGTAAGGTATGACTGGCGGGAAAAAAGCGGATCAGCCGGAGTGACGCCCTGCACTCCAAGCGCGTAAACAAAAAAGGGAGAAGGCCATCCGCCTCCGACCAGCAACAAAAAAACAATGACAAGTACGTATTGTATCCTTTTCATATTCCTTTAGAGACCTCTATAGTATATCCTCTCTTACGTTTGGTTTCAAGGGAGCGGAGCGGCGCCATAGCGCTCCAGCGCGCGAACGTGGTTTTGCGCATTTTCATCATCGGGGCTCCTTTGCGCAAGCGCCTTCCAGTACAGAAGAGCCGTACTTTTTTCCCCCTGCCGCTCCAGAAAGTCGGCGTACGCGCGCATAAGCGACGGCGCATTGCCTCCGCGGACAAGCCCTTCCACATAGATACCGTTTGCCTGGCTGAAATCACGCGCCGCGTATTCCGTCATGGTTGCAAGATGTTCGTATGCCGCATTTTCCGTCGGATCGCGATCTAGTACTGCGCGCCACGCATCCAACGCGCCTGCAGTCGGCGCAAGCGATTCAAAAAGCACTGCTTTTTGGAATAGCGCTTTCCCGTTCTTGGGATCGTGGACAAGTATTGGCGCCACATACTGATATGCTTTCGCGTACTGCCCCAGCGCCTCCAGGCGCGTGGCCGCCTGAAGATACAAATCGACGACCTCATCTCGGGCCCCCTTCATCTTTGCCCGCGCGCTGTCTTTCAAAAGACGAATAATGTCAGCTCGCGCCTGTGCATATTCGCCGCCCGATATGCGCGACGGTCCGATACTGTGAGTAATGTATGACTGGCTTCTCAGCACCGCGCGGACAACAACAGGCGAAGCAAACCACGCGCCGACAAGAAAGGTTGCCCATACCAGAAAAAGAATGGCTGTTTTTTGTTTTTTTGAAAGTAATAACATATTTAGAAGCTAGAAGCTAGAGGCTACCTGCGCAATAAAACTGGTGCATCTTTATTCTCATGAAATCGTTAAAGCATTGTCATCCCGGCGAAGGCCGGGATCCAGTCTATAAATATGTTGTTTCCTTATAAGGATTTATTTTTAGTCTGGATTCCCGCCTCCGCGGGAATGACAGCTTCGACGAAATGTGACAATTCTTTGGCGATTTCAGGGTGCGCCGATCTATTTACGCAGTTAACCACTAGAAGCTAGTAAAGTATACCCAACCGATTCAAATTGTCAAAAACCTACCAACAAAGAAAAATCCCCTCGGGAATCGAAGGGATTGTGCGGTTCAGATACATCTTCCCGCTCCTTATTTCACCGCCACGCCGGAGTATCCTATTGCACGAACCACATTCCATGCCGTCGCCGCTTGGGGCGTAAAGCCAAATTTCTTTCTGAATATCGTAATTGCTTGTTGTTCTTTTTTCGTGTCGCGGTTGGGAACTATGGTTACTTCGCCGCTTGCATCTTGCGCCGCTTTTACGGGAAGCAATCCATACTGCATCATGTTCACAGCTGCCTGATCGTTTGCGTTTTTCGCGCTTGGCGCCCTGCCGTATGTCCGCTGAAAGTTTATGAGCGCCCTGTCGGCGGTCTTTGTTCCTTTTTCTGACGGAAACCGTCCGCTGGCTATCTTGAGCAGATCAGCCCACTCGGTATCGGTGGTCGGCGCTTTGCCATAAGCGGCGATATAGCTGTTCAACACGCCGGCACGCTCCCCTTCTCCAATCCGCGTTGTTTCGGTACCGTAGGCAATGAAGCCGACCGTCCGCTCAAAGGATGCGGCATTGACCGCCACTTTATCGCCCCCTACCGGTGCTTTACCGCCCAGAAGTCCGGAAAAATCAATGCTTACTTTTGAAATGATATTGGTAATGACATTTTCCTCTTTTTGTTCGCTGCGCGTCACGCCGACATTTTGCGCAAACTCGGTAATGGTGGCCGCCTGCGCAATAGCCGGCGCCTCTACCTTGGTAATCTGCACAACATGTTCCGCGCGCGCTTCATTGACCAGGACAGGATCAATGGCAGGCGCTTTGGGTGTCGGGGCTGCTTGTTCTGCGGGGACTTTCGGTGTCACAGACGGCTGTTCCGTCGGTTTTGTTGCAGATGGCGCCTTTGCGGCATCTTCCGCCTTGAGGGCAGCAGCTTCTGCCGGCGTCACCTGTACGAGCTTACCGTCTTTGAACACCGTCACGGTCTGCGTGGTTGGCGCTTGAGTGGTTGTTGGTGCAGTCGTCGTTGTCGTTGAGGATGGCGCGCCTCCGCCTCCACCACCGCCTCCTCCCCCTCCTCCGCTACCGCCGCTTCCGGTATTGGAAACCGAACATGTGACAGCGTCGTCACCAGGTGTCACGGTAATCACTTGCGAATCATTTGGCGTGTTTATATACAGTTGCGACCCCTCGTCAATACAGGAGGTTGGGATAAGCGGGGCTGAATTATTGTTGATGACGCGGCGAACACCGTTGGACCCCCTGCCCAAATCCCAAATCTTTATCGGACTGTTCCGCTCTGTCGTAATGACAATATTCGTCAAGTTCACGACATACTGTACCGCATCGCTTCCCGCCTTAATGATAAGCGTGCGCGGGCTTCCGGTGTTCTCCAAAAGTCCCAAAAGGCGGATCGTCACGTCCGAGTCGACAGCGACCGGCTGAGCAAGCGCCGGAGCTGCCGGCATCAAACCGCCCAAGATAAGGGAGACGAGCGATACGAGGGAAAATAGTTTTCGCATAAACAAAAAAAGTTATTACCTATAAATTACAAATAGGTACGAATAGACAAATATTTTAAAACGATTATATTCGTAGATTCGTAGAGATTCGTATTTCGTAGGATTATTATTTAAACCCGATACTCGTAAACATCGTATTAAAGTACCGCCTGTTCATCGTGTCATACTGCTCCTTTGGCGCCTGTGCCGAGAGATAGAAGGCGGTATTCTCGTCGCGAATCAGAATCAAGAACCGCTGGGTGACGAACTTCCCGTAGGGCGAAAGGTAGGAAAATACAATCTCTGCCGCGCGCCTGCCCTTGTGCTGAAACGTCCTCTGCGAAACCTTCTCGTACTTGATATATTCCTGCACAAAAACCTTTTCCGAATTCTCAAGAAGAATGTCCAGCAAGTCCCTTCGCAGCGTGTTGCTCACTTTGCGAAGATCGTCCTCATACCGCACCGTCACCAGTATATCCCCCTCTTTGTCATCCCGCCTCTCTCTGATCCGAAACACGATCTTATCCGTAATATCCCGCGCGGCCGTCGCCTTCTCTGCCACCAACCGCGTAGAGTATCGAACACTCACGCCGGTATCCGAATCAGTGTATTCCGTCGTCCGTAGATTCTGATATGCCCATACACACCCCAATCCCACTAACACAAGTGCCGCAAACAGTACAAAACTCTGAACAAATGGATTTTTCAATGAACGCTGTATTATATCCATACCACTTCTGCCTAAACACCCTCGACCTCCTGCTTTTACATACTCATCTATACCTAAGATACCGCTACTGGTTCGCCACACCGTATCAACTCTTGTATATCTGCAACAGAAAGAATCCCCTTTCGCGCAAGAATTAATATCAATGCTGGAAACCTCGGATCGCAATAATCACCAAAACCATCATTTACCATTCGAGCCAGTTCGTCATCTGTAACTTCTTGTTCTAACATATTATTTATCTAGCTTATTGGTAAAAGCGGCCGTAGCGCATCAAGCTCTCTCCCGTCTGCGATAGAAAATACTGTCTTTTTCACAAGCATTGAAACAACCCCCGAAACCCTCTTATCCTCTTTACGGAATAAAACAATGACATCACCCCAAAGATCTGCAAGCTTATCATCAAGATATTCTTTTGTCACCATCTGCGATTTAAGATATCCAACATCTGCTTTTAGTGACCCGACATCCTTCTCTATCCCGTCAAATCGTTTATCGACGTCTTCAAATCGTTTATCGACGACTTCAAATCGTTTATCAACAGCATCAAAGCCCTCCTTTGTCATTCTGGCAAGATCCTCAATCGACTCAGTATTCCCTTTTACAACAACAACAAGATCACCAACTGTTGTAACCAGTCCGTCAACTCTTTGCGTAAGGTCACCAACTGTTGTAACCAGTCCGTCAACTCTTTGCGTAAGGTCACCAACTGTTGTAACCAGTCCGTCAACCTTTTCATCTAATGTAGCTGTTTGTTCCGCCATAGAGCTTTGTTTTCTCTTGTCATCCCGGCGCAGGCCGGGATCCAGTCCTAAAAATGTCGTTCCTACCTCCATGGAGAACCCCGATGAACATCGGGGCATCTCCATGGCTCATTGTCATCCCCCGATGGCCATCGGGGGATCCAGTTCTATTGTATTCCTACTTATCTACAATCTACCTTCCTACAAGCTCCTCTAGTTATCCGAGTAGCTCAGTTGCAGCCACAGGTTGTTCGCCTTGCCGCTTGAGTAGATGAAGGATGCGGTATCGTCGTTGCCCAGTTCCGGATTGCTGCCGTTCAGGATATTCTCGCGATCACCCACCGTGACAGGCGTGTTCAGAGAAGCGATGTACAAGAGGTCTCCTGCACGCGCTCCGGTCTCTTCCACGTTCAGGTTGCAACCATTCGCGTCAAGACAGTTCACTTCCACATAAGATGCGGTTGGCGTCAATGAAGCGGTCGCCTTGCTGTTCGAGTTGCCATCATCATTGACCGTGATTGTCTGGCTACCGAGCTGCATTCTGTTCTCCACGAAGAAGTCCTTTGCGGAAGACGCCGCTCCACCCGTTCCCGGATCGTACCAGGTGTTGAGCACCTGCACCATGACTTGGCCATCCGTTCCTGTGAAGCTGCCAAGAGCCATACCTATCACGCGACCCGCCTTTGTTGCCTTCATACCTTTTCCTGCTGTGGATGATGTGGTAATGAAGTCGCCAGCTGCAATAGCCCCGCCTTCGTTGGTAATATCAACTACAACCTGCCCCACAAGTCCAACAAGCGCATAGTTTGGATTATCGGCGAGATCTCCATTCGCACCGGGAATATTATTACCAATGAATCCAGGATTTGCCGAAACAATACCAACTAATGCTTCTTCTCCTTGATTTGCCTTGCGCACCCCACCATTGTTGTCGACGGCAACTATTGTACCCGCGGTCATCTGTTCATTCGATTCGAAGTATTCTGCATAGTCAGCTCCAGTACCAGTATATGCATTATCCGAAAATGTCGATCCGTCAGCTCTTACGCGCCAGGCCGTATCTTCATCACCAGCGACATCGGTAGTGATTACAATAATATTTGTAGTGTTTGTACTTACTTCACTACTTAATTCCAGTAATTGAGATGTCGTGGTGGTACCAGTATGATTTATCACAAGTCCGTTGCCCTGTGCCTCTGCACCACCAGTCATAACAATCTCGATACCGTTTGCCGTATCCTCCAAGGTGCCTGAGGTCTGAGTTGAAACATTATTGACATAGAGCGCCGATCCTGCCGCATTTAATGTATCATTCGCACCACTAAGTGCGTCGTCAACAATATTACTACGGATGATCGAAAGCGTGTCGTAGTCGTCGCTTACCGTGTTAATACCTGCGGCACCAAATGAACGAGATGCCGTAATGTCAATAAGTTTTCCCGTCTTCGCCGTAGCAAGTGTTCCGACAGCGATAGTGTGGTCAAAATTTGCAAGCTCACCAGCAGCAAGACCAATGCTTGTTGAGCTGATGTTCAATGCGGCACCAGTGGTCAAGCCGTTGGCATTCATGGTGAGAAGTCCGGTTGTCGTTGTTGCGGCATTGGCAGTCAAGTCAAGGAGTTTACCGGTGGTCGTCATGATGGAGGTGTCAGAGATGGACACCAGGGTTGGGGTAATAGCTCCGTTGCCTGTCACTTGCAAGAGTGATCCTGATGCGG
>JACQWH010000054.1 GCA_016209345.1 Candidatus Uhrbacteria bacterium | reverse complement strand
TTTCTTTGACATAGTGATAGATGCCATAGGTGATACCGTTAAGATTAACGGCATCATTTTACCAGGGATGTGACATTTCTACTTCCCTGGAATATGACATTATCACTTCCTTGCTACACACGGAGATGAACTTGAAAGACGCGCAGCTATTCGCGTAGGGGATTATATTGATATGACTAGGTGGGAATGGAAGGCGATGTCTGGCGAACGCGCATCCATTACACGCCCCGCGGATGATGATAAGGACATTATTCGGGTAGTATTGAGAGAAATTCCATCAGACAAGGAGAGTCAGCGCATCAAACTCGAAGGCGATGGTAAACTGGCAGAAGTTGACATCTCAGTTTTCAGTAATTACGGCATGGTTTTTCCCGGCTAGCGTAATAATTGCAATGCGGACATTCCCGCATTCATCGGTTCGAAACAGAATATCTGCCTTTGGCAGATATTTTTTTGCCAACGTCTCAATCGCATCTTTTTGATGGGTGCCGATTTCCAAAAAAATAGTGCCGCCGGGGCGAAGATGGCGGTGCGCCCGCTGAAAAAGAGATTCAAAAAAAAGGAGTCCGTCCATGCCGCCCAAAAGCGCAATTTGCGGCTCGTATGCAATCTCGGGGCAGTCCTTGCGCGCTTGTGCACATTCTTTTGCCGATAAGTAGGGGGGATTGGCAACGACAATATCAAACGTGTACTCCTTTGGGACCTGCTTCCACATATCCGAGCGCTTGAATGATATGCGGGTTTCAAGACCAAGCGCTTGGGCATTTGCTTTTGCGATTTCAAGCGCGCGTTTCACGCGGTCGATTGCAAAAGCATAGGTAATGTGTTCAATATTTTTCAGAATACTCAGGACTACACACCCGCTGCCTACGCCAAGCTCAATGATTGACTGCGCATGCGGATTTCTCCCGCAGTAGTCAATCACTTCCTGCACGAGCTGCTCGGTTTCCGGGCGGGGAATGAGCGTGTATTTGTTTACCAAAAAATCCAAACCATAGAATTGTTTGCGCCCCGTGATATATGCAACCGGTTTTCGCGCAGAGCGCTCGCGAACATATAGCATATATGTCTTCTCCTGTTCGGGTGTTAGCATTTGATCACAATGTGCAAGCACATGCGCCCGATCGCACGAAAGCGCATGAGCCAGCAACACTTCAGCATCAAGCAGAGCCGACGGGATGCCCGCCACTTCAAATTCGCCTTTTGCCAGTTTGAGAGATTCCTTGATGGTCATAGATATATATTAACCACGCGCTAAAATTCCTAAACCAATTAAGGTAAGAACAATACCGACTATTTTTGTTGCGTTGAGGGGCTCTCTTAAAAAAAACAATCCCAATACTGCTGCAATTACAACCGTACCTCCGACAACGAGCGGATTGCCGATACTTAGCGGCGCACCCTTTGAAAACATCATGAGATAGAATATTTCAGCTACACCCGCGAAAAGTCCGGCCAATAGGGGGAACAGTAATGCATTTCGTGAAAATAGTATTGGCTGCCCAAAAATTTTTGAAATGCCGATTGACACAAGCCCAACGAGAAACGACGCGATACCAACAAATATCAGCGCAATAGAGGGGTTCAATCGGTCGGCCGATAGTTTCGTAAAAAAATTATATAAACCGTATGTTGTCGTTGCTAACAGAGCAAAGATAAGCCAATTCATAGCAGTTTTATCAGGTCATCATGGAATTTCCCGTTTGATGCGACAACGTTCGCGGCGTCAGCGTTCCACTCGACATTGTTGAAATCCGTCACAACACCGCCTGCTCCCTCAACAATCAGCTTTCCTGCAGGAATAGAATAAGGGTCAGAATGATTATTGACTCGCGCATCCATGCGCCCGCATGCAACATAACACATTTCGAGTGCTGTTGATCCAAGTCGCCTTGTGCTGACGGGAATTGAAAGTATACGCCTAAGATAGGAAAGGCCGCCTTCAATATCGGGGTGGTCGCCCCTATCATGGATCCCTACACAAAGAAGCGATTTTGAAATGTCGTTTATGGCTGAGACAACTATGGGTGAGCCATTGAGATATGATCCGCCGTCCTTCTCGCTCCAAAAAAGTTCATTATAGAAGGGGTCAAAAACAACCGCCGCCAAGCCGATGTTATCCTCCTCGAGCGCAATCGAAACGGCAAAATGCGGCAACGAATGAATGTAGTTGACGGTTGAGCTGATGGGGTCAATAATCCACGTATAGGGCGATTTGCTATGGTGACTATCTGATTCCTCGGCGATAATATTATGATCAGGAAACGATGACAAAATAATTTCCATAATGGCATGTTCCGCCTCAATATCAACGTTCGAAACATAATCATTCTTTTGTTTTAGATCAAGCGAACGAATCCGCCCCATAGAATCAATCAAGATTTTTCCGGCTGATTGAGCCGCAAAAAAACCAGTTTGTAGAAATTGACTATTCATATCAATACGACTGAACGCTTTCATCCACCTCAGGATCATTAAAAATACGACTGCCAGTGGTGCGATCCTGCCCGATATATTTTCCATGGTACGGATTCTCGACCTCTTGATCCATGTGATAAAAAACAACCTGGCACAGTCGACGTCCGGCATCCAGGCGAATGGGAAGCGCATTTGCGTTGTACAGCTCAAGGGTAATGTTTCCCTCAAACCCGGGATCGATCCACCCCGCGTTTTGGATGAATAATCCAAGCCGCCCAATAGAGCTCCGACCCTCAACTGCCGCCGTAAGCGTAGGGGGAACCTTGATATACTCTCGCGTTGTCGCAAGAATAAATGAATGCGGGGGGATTGTAATGCTCTCCGCGGTAATCTCGCGATAAGCAATAGGCGAGTCAAGGCGAATGATTTCCATGGCGTTGCTGTCGACCGTCAGAAAATGATTGCCAAGCGTGAGGTCAACAGACGCGCTGCGTATTGCATGCTCTGCCAACGGTTCGATGACAATAATTTCTTTTTCCAGATATTCGCGGATTGTTTTGTCGGACAGAGCCATAAAGAAACCGGTAGGAATTAGCTTGTAGCTTGTAGGGGCTAACGTTTAGGTGGCGGCTTGCGCCGCCTGGAGCGCGCGATCGGCTTTGCGAAGGGCGCTTATGATACTATCGAGGTCGCCGTTCATAATTGACAGGATCGAATGCCAGCTTTCCTTGATGCGGTGATCGGTAATTCGATCCTGGGGAAAATTATAGGTGCGGATTTTTTCCGAACGGTCTCCCGTACCGACCATTTGTCTTCGCTGGGATGACCGTGATGCTTGCTGCTTTTCCATCTTGTCCGCAAGAAGGCGCGCGCGCAGTACGTTCATTGCGCTTTCTCTGTTTTGCTGTTGGGAGCGTTCGTCCTGGCAGGTGACGACAATGCCGGTCGGAATATGCGTGATGCGGACAGCCGAATAGGTGGTGTTTACCGATTGCCCCCCGGCGCCGCTTGAGCAATAGGTATCCACGCGAATATCCTTCGGGTCGACATGAATATCAACCTCCTCTGCTTCCGGCAGGACAGCAACGGTGACGGTGGACGTGTGAATGCGTCCGCTTTTTTCCGTTTCCGGAACGCGCTGAACGCGGTGAACGCCACCTTCATATTTCAAAAAACGATACACGTTCTCGCCCTTTATAGAAAAAATGACTTCCTTGAAGCCGCCGATACCGGTTTGGTTGGAGCTTAGGACGGCGACGCGCCACCCGCGCGACTCGCTGTATAGAGTATACATGCGGAAGAGTTCTCCTGCAAAGAGGGCCGCCTCATCGCCGCCGGCGCCGGCGCGTATCTCCATGATGCTATCTTTCATGTCAAAAGGGTCAGCGGGATTAAGAT
>JACQWH010000053.1 GCA_016209345.1 Candidatus Uhrbacteria bacterium | reverse complement strand
CCATAAGAATACCCTGCAATGTTTCTTTATAGGTGACAGGGGTTTTTGTCATAGCTAAAACCGAATGGTTTTATATGTCCCATCCTCAATGAGATCAAGGGCATCTCTATGGTAGCGTTGATACGCCTCCTTACGCGAAAAGGGCGCCTCTCTTTCAATTGCCATGTTCTCATAGGCAATATCAATAAAACGCTTCACGAAACGGTTTTGAGTTTGGGTAAGTTTTTTTTGTTTTGCTTGATTCATATTTTTATATTCTATCACATCATGGTTCCAGATTCAACGGACACGTTTTGTTATCCGCCGCATCATTGCTCTATGAGCCCTGCAACTCTCTCTGCAACCGTCTCGGGATCCAGATGAGATGTGTCGATTATGGGACAATTATGGCGATGACATATTTCCCGCAAGACGGGAACGAACCTCGTATTGTTCTCAATGAATGCATCCGCAGATCGTCCTGCCGCACGCTCCAGGTCTACTCTTGCGGTGGTATCCTCGTTACGTTTTCGCAAGCGTTGTTCAATGATAGAGGGATCTCCGTCAAGCAAAATGGTCTGTACGTTCATCGCCGGTAAATCCTTCAGCAACTTATCTATTTCATCAGGGTTTAAAAATCCGCAAATGACAAGCGTAATATTTTCTTGAACTTTTTCTTGTCCGAGAGTTATCCAGTTTCGCGTTTCATCCAATCTCCACTTATGACCTGCGTTATCAGGAACACCACGTTCATCAAAGTCATGAACCTCATAGCCATTCGACAGGAGCGATTTGAGACGCCGCGCAACAACAGTTTTGCCTACACCGGAAACGCCGCTGATAAAATACATTTTTTGCATAACTTTTTACCGGCGAGATTTTACAGGGAATCTTACTATCAAGTATTGTTTTGTGCTGGTAGCCCCACGGAGAAACGCCTACAAGTCTCGCCTCGCCGTCGCGAGTCGAGCTCGCAGGCCGCCCCTCGTGGTTTTGCCTGCTGGCAAAACATCACTGCGGTCTTCGATTCCCCACACGACACAAGCAGTTGTGTCGCTGTAGGTCTTCATTACACTTCGTTTCATTTAGCCCCACGGAGAATCGAACTCCGGTTTACAGGATGAGAACCTGTCGTCCTAACCACTAGACGATAGGGCCGTATTTATCAATCACTAGACGGCTTGCCCGGCTCTGCCGGGATAGGGCCATTATGCAAAATTTCTAATTCACCTAATTTCTAATGAATATCCAAATCTCAATTCCCCAAATTCATATCCTCTGTGTTAGTCATTGGGACATTGGAAATTTTATTAGGTCAATTAGGAATTAGGTGAATTAGAAATTGAACTCTCTATTACATCCACTCTTTATCTTGACGCACGAGAAGCTCTTTCGCGCGCTCCGGATCCGCCATGACTTCTTTAACAATGCGCTCCATGCGCAGAACATTCTGCGATCCCTTTATTAGAATAACGTCGCCTTTTTTCATTATATCCTGCAGGGCGCGCCCTGCGGATGCCGAATCATTAAACACAAAAATACGGCTTGCGTCAAGATGAGAATCGCGCACACCTTCTGCAACAAACGATGATGCGCCGCCAACGGCAAACAGGTAATCAATGCCGCTCGTGCCGGCGTAGACACCCAATGCCCGATGTTCCTTTTCCGTATGCGAGCCCAACTCGCGCATATCACCCAATACGGCAATGCGCCGCGCATCTCCGTCAATTTCAAATGACATCAATGTATCAAGCGCGCCACGCGCGGCATTGGGTGATGAGTTATACGTATCATCAATGAGAAGTGTGTGCTTGATTCCTGCAATCAAATGCATACGCCCCACCGCCGGTTCTGCCTCATGGAGGCGATGAGCTATCTCGGCAAGCGGAATATGATATATGCACCCGACCGCTGCTCCTGCGATAATAGAAGGAAGAACGTGTCGTCCGACAAGTTTAAGAAATTCGCACTGCGCCGACACGCCGTTATACGTCAGCGTACACGACACGCCGCTCATTACCTCGCCTTGATCAGGGTGAAACACATACCGCTCTTTCACGTCAGTAATGCGCAAAATAGCATCGGGGTGCTCTCCAAATGTCAGCGTTTGATAGGTGGGGCCAGGCACAGATTTTGCAGTTCCTGCAAAAACTGAGCCAGACCCCACAGACCCCATTTCCACCAGTGCGGGATCATCGGCATTGAGCACCATCCACTGATCACTCTGTGTGTGTCGTGAAAAAATTTTATTCTTCTCCGCAATGAGTTGCTCAATACTCCCGAGTTTTTCAAGATGCGTCGGTCCGATTGCAGTAATCACGCCTATCTTCGGCGGCGCAATAGATACGAGATACTCAATATCTCCCGGCGCATCCGCGCCCATCTCGACAACCAAAATTGACGGATAGTGCGGATCCTTTCGCAGAAGAAGCGAGAACGCGCGCACAAAAACACGAAACCATCCAAAGAATGAACGGCCCGGCGCAAGTGCGCCGATAATCGTCAACGGAACCCCTAGCTCATTGTTATATGATTTCTCATTTCCGCGCACGCGAAATGTCTCGGACAGCACTCGAATAACCGCCTCTTTTGCCGTGGTCTTGCCCACACTGCCGGTGATGGCAACGATGTCGGGGCCATACTTTCGTACGATCTTCTGCGCAAAAGTAGCGAGTAGCTTGTACATCATTTTTTTCATACACCTTGAAGAAATACGAATTAAGAATCAAGGGTGCGATATTCATGCATAATTCTTAATTCTTGCTTCTTGATTCTGTTTCATCCGGCGGTATTTCAAAATACTGAAGCATAAACTTCGCAAGCTCGCCAAACAGCGGCGCGGCCGAGCTTTCGGCCCATTGCACATCGCGCGGGTGATCTATTTTTACCAACATTACGAATCGCGGATTATCCACCGGAGCAAATCCGGCAAATGACCCTATGGTATCATTTCGCTCATATCCGCGGCCGTCTTTCCGCGCAACCTGCGCTGTTCCCGTCTTGCCCGCCACATAATATCCATCAACGCCCGCGCGCTTCCCGTGCCCCTTTCGCACGACATTGACAAGCATTCCGCCGATAAGCGACGCAGTGCGCGCCGACACGACTTGCCTCAACACCTTTTGCTGCGTATGGATGCGCGTACCGTCGGGCTTGATAATCTCATCCACAATATATGGTTGCATAAGTTTGCCGCCGTTTGCAAGGGCGCCAAAAGCAGTAGCGATCTGAAGCGGCGTAGCAGTAATCCCCTGGCCGAATGAGGCGGTTGCCATATATATTTCCTGTTTTTCTTTCAATGACGAAATGTTCCCCTCGACTTCCTTGTCCATCTCAATACCCGACTGCGTGCCAAACCCGAACTTTTTCACATACTCATAAAATTTTTCCAGCCCCACCTTTCGCGCGACGAATATTACGCCCGTATTGAGTGACTTATCCAGCACGTCCATCATATTCTGTCTGCCGTTTGCCTTGAGGTCTGAATTTTTAATGGTGAACGACCCTATCTTCACTTCGCCGGTATCATCGTATGTTGTCGCGGGAGACACCTTTTCAGAATCAAGCCCCATTGCCATGGTAAATGGTTTAAAAATGGAACCGGGCTCATAGGGGGTAAAGAGCGCCGGGTTATTATATGAAGAAATATCCGCCTTGGAGTATTCTTCGGGGTCAAAATCAGGCACGCTGCACATGGCGATGAGCGCGCCTGTCTTGGGATCCAAAATAACAATCGACCCGCCGTCTGCTCCGTGAAGGAGCACCCACTTTTTCAAACGATCGCATGCCATCAGTTGAACAACCCTGTCTACGGTCAAGACAAGCGATGACCCATCAACCGCCTCAACGCTTCGCTTGTCGCCCAGGGGAATAAGCGCGCCAAGCGCATCGGTCTCTCGCATGAGTGATCCTTCTTTCCCCCGCAAAATATCATCAAAATATCCTTCCAGTCCGTACAGGCCTTTCACCGCATCGCCGGCATGGCCGACGAATCCGAAGATGTGCCCCCCCAACCCCTTTTCAGGATAGAAGCGGAATGTTTCCGACGTTGCGTTAATACCGCCGATTTTTAATTTCTTCATCGTGCTCCAGGCGTCATCGGTCACCTTGTGCTTGAGCACTTCATAGGAATCATTCTTTTTCTGCAATTTTTCAAGAAGCGGCTGCGTCTCCATTTCAAGAAGCGGCGCAAGTTGCTCTGCCACCTTTACCGGATCGGCGATTGATTTAGGCACGGCGTAAACAAGCTTGTAGTCGCGGTTTGTCACCGCGGGAAACAACTTCTCTCCCTCCAAATCAATAAGGTATTTCCCGATACCCGATGAATCATCCCGTTCCCTCAGATAGATTGACCCTCGTTCCGGATAAATTTTTTGAAAGAATTGGTGTTCGCCATCCGCTGCCGCCTTGTAATTTGCATACCCCAGGACCTGCAGCGTGAACATGCGGGCGATGAGAATGGAAAGGACAACAAAAAGGATACAGCGGCAAAACGTGATTCTGTCAAAATGAAATGAACCGCGCTCTTTGTGGCGCCGTGATGAGTATTTTTTTCGAAAGGGAGTCATATTCTCATTATACAGAAAGCGCGATCATAGTTCAAAACTGAAAGCTAACTGAAAACAACCAGCGAACAGAAAATGCGCTGGTTGTTTTCAGGGCCGCAGAGCGTTGCTGCCTTCGCGTGTTCGATATTCTTTCCGAAAGAAACAAGGGGGGTGACGCGTTCTTTCGGAAAGAATCGCGATCATGGAGTCGGCCTGACTGCCGTTGCCACCGAAGCGCTCGCGTCGATATACTCAATCTTTTCTGATCGTACCAGTTTGAGGTCGTCCATCTTCTTCTGCAGATTCTGAATACTTTGCGCCTGTATAATATCAAGGGAAATACGCTCATTCGCCTTTTTCTGCTCGGTAATCGTTTGCTGGATCTCCTTGATTTCGTATCCCTTTGTGGCCAATGCGTTGACCTGTACGAGGTACACTAGAGAAAAACCAAGAACTGTCAAGAGAACGCCGACATGCGCTTTTGCAAGCTTTGAAAGCGACATCGCGACTTTACGATCACGGATGCCGGGCGTCGATCCCCATTTTGTTTTTATTTTTTTGAACGAGATTGACATAGGGCTAGGGGCTAAGGTTCTAGGTTCTAGGTTTCGGGTTTCGGGTTTCGGGTTGCAGTAATTACTGCCCCCTGACACCTGACACCTGATCCCTGATCCCTGACAACTATCTCCAATGCGCGTAATTTCGCGCTTCGCGATGCGGGGTTTTCTGTCTGCTCCTTCTCGCTCGGCACGATTGGTTTTTTTGTAAGAATACGCCCGGTCCCCGTAATATGATTTTTTTTAAACACCTGCTTTACAATCCTGTCTTCCAGCGAATGAAACGAAATTACCACGATACGTCCGCCGCTCTCCACAATACGCAAAGCACCGTCCAGCGATTCCTCAAGCGCCCCAAGCTCGTCGTTGACCGCTATTCTCAGTGCCTGGAAGGTTCTCGTTGCGCAGTGAATGCGTCCGTGTCGGTATCTCGCCGGTATGCCGCTCTCAATCGCCTCAACAAGCTCGCGCGTGGTGCATACCCTGTTCTTTGCCCTGCGCTCGATGATGCTTCGCGCTATCCTTCGACTCCACCGCTCTTCGCCGTATCGAAAAATCATGTCGGCAATCTCTTTTTCTCTCCATCCGTTCACGATATCTGCCGCCGTAAGCTCTTGCGCGACGGAAAATCTCATATCCAGCGGCTCATCTGTCAGAAAACTGAATCCCCGACTGCTGCTTTTCAACAAATCCATTGAGGTGCCAAGGTCGTACAGAACTCCTGTAATCCGTAACTCGTAATCCGAAACTCGTACGAGATTTCTGAAGGTATCTTCAATAACAATCAATCTTTTGCCAAAACGCTTGAGTCGCTTTTTTGTCCGCGCGATTGTTTCCCCGTCAAGCTCAAACGCGATAACCCTTCCCTCCGGTCCGTTTTTCTCCAACATCGCTTCTGTATGACCTCCACCCCCCAATGTACAGTCGATATAATGATGGTTTGAAAGAACATTCAGATAGGAGAGCGTTTCACCGAGTAAAACCGAACGGTGTATGATCATAGGCTACGAATCAGAGACATGCTTTTGAAAATTTCTAATTCACCTAATTGACCTAATTTCTAATAAAATGCAAAATATCCTCGTGCTAAAATTCTCACCGCCATTCTTTATGTAATCATTTGACGTGCTTGGCTTTAGACGTTGGATACTTTTTAGGTGAATTAGGTGAATTAGAAATTAGGTCAATTTATCCTATACCCCCAATCCCCCGAGCTGCTCGGCAATATCTCCGCTCTCCTCTTCTGTCTGACTCTTGTACTCCTTCCATGCGCCCTCATCCCAGATTTCAAGCCGGTTATACAGTCCGGTAATAACGGCCATCCTCTTCAGCCCCGCGTACGACCGCAAATAATCGGGCAGGACAAAGCGTCCCTGCTTGTCCAGCTCAACATCCATGGCGCCGGCAAGCATAAGACGGCTGAACGCGCGCGTATTTGCCTGGCTGATAGGCAGGTTTGAAATCTTCTGCGCCAGTGTATTCCATTCTGTGAGCGTATAAAGAAAGAGGCAGTTGTCCAGACCGCGAGTCACCACTGCGCCGTTTTCCAGCTCAATACGAAATTTAGCCGGCAGTGCCAGCCGGCCTTTTTCATCGATTGTATGGTTGTATTCACCTATGAACATAGAAACCATTAGATTTTCGCACTTCGCCACCGCGGGGCATGGGGATACGCGGTGACGAAGGCGCTTTTCAGGTACCCATAGAGGACTGTTCTATGGGCTAGTAAATAAGACACGACAAGCATATAAAAGGGGTCTAGGGTCTAGGGTCTAGGGTCTAGGAATTAGTCAAAAAGCTTATCACAAAGGCCTTCTGAGAATTTCCTATGAAAGTGAATCATTTATTAGTCCACTTAAACCTCGACTTATCCCCACTTTTTCCCACATTTCACCAAAGTAATTTCATTATACCCCACAAAATAACCCACTTCAACCACCTGGGTGTGCATAACATTAAAAACCCTGAATATGTTCAGGGTTTTTCTCCTTTTCTCTTGCTTAAACTCAAATCCTCCGCCTCCTACCTCTTCACAAGGCGGGATCGGTCCCATGCGGCTCCACCGTACACAATAACCGGGGCGCGCGACGTCAAAAAATATCCAATAGTGTCCGCGTAACTCACAATCTTATCGAGCTCGGGAAGTTCAATGTGCTGCGCTTTTTCTTTTTCTCTCAGCTCCCGAAGCTTCTTTTCAAGGGGCGTCTCTTTAAGAAGACCGAGTTCTTTCTCTATTGAGTCCTGCATCTCGACGATCTCCCCAATCAGCTTTTGCAATGACTGATCTTTTGGTGAAATTTTCTTCGCAGCGCGCCGCGAAAGATCATTAAATTTCTCCTCAAACATAAGGAGAAGTTTTTTTATCTCTTCCGATGAAGGAGTGCTTCGGCTGATTTTCCGCTTATATCCTGCGATCCTTACCTTTGTCTTTGAAAGAAATGATTTGAGGCCCAGGCGCGCGCGTATAGTGTCGCTGTCGTTATCAATGTCGTCAAGTACGAACACAACCTCCTGCTCAAGATAGTCATAAGGATCATCGTATTCGCCAAACGATCCTTTTTTCGCTATAGCGAGGGCATCGCGTGCGTATTGCAGTTTCGTATTTGCCTCCGCGATAAGGTCCCCGACCATATCACGCGATGACGCAGAGAGCTTCTTAAATGATTTTAACGTGCTTGCTCTCTTCGAAATTTCTGTGTCCATCGTAGAAAAGAGAGGGCCAAAGGCAAAGAGATCCTCCGAACGCGTAAGGTCGTCGAGGAGTTCATTCACGATGTCCATTTTTTCAGCAAGAGCTGACGTATGTTCGCGCGCCTCATCATACTGCGTGCTCGCAAGAATCTTACTTATGTCTTGCTTGACAGAGGAAAGATTCTCTTCCAGCTCTGCGGGAATGATGATTTTTTTACGTTTGTCGCGCTTAATTCTATCGCTCATGCCGATAATTTTTGTCTGAAATGAAATCATGTCCCGCTTAAGTTTCTCCAGCGCCCTCTGTTGCAATGCCTCCTGCTCCTTTTCTTTTGATGCTTCAAGGTCTTTTTCTTTACGGAGCACCTCAAGGGCCGTGATATGTGCGCGAAACGCCTGAAGGTCCTCCCAGGCAGCCACGCTATCAGAACTCACCTTTTGTATCGATTCGCGCACGACAACAAGCTGCGTCAACGCTTCGTCGTATTTCTGCTCTTTGAATGCCAATTCGAGAGTGGAAAGCGATGAAAGTAGCTGTTTCCTATACTCTTCGTTCTTCTTCATCTGCTCTTCGGAAATTTTCTCTACCGGACACTCCTTATCGGCAGGAACATGCGCGCCGTTCTTGCATATCTTTTCGCTCTTCTTTTCCGGGCACTTCGCATCCTTTTTTACAATCGTCCCATCGTCGCATTGCTTTGTGTCAGAAATCGTTTCCGCTTTTGGACACTCACTCAACGTTGCGGCAAACGAACGTCCATCGGGGCATGTCATCTTGCCCGTTGGAGGCATCTTCATACACGCCGACTCACTGCACCAGCCCGATGATGCGGTAGCCGTTCCTGTTGAAGCGGGCTCGCACCAATAATACGATTTTTTCTCACACTCAAGTTTCACGCAAGGGGTCTTTGAGCACCAACTGCTTGCCGCTGATGACGACGTGCACCATGATAATTTCTTCGCCTCACAATCCGCTTTCGTTGATGGCATAGAAGGACAGGTTGCTCCGGTAGAGCCATCCCAGCATGTCATCGTTGCCGAACAGTTCATTGTGCCCATAATACAATAAGCATTTGACGCGGTTGTTGAGCTGCCTGACGACTGCTGGCACCACTTCCCTTTATAATACGTGCACTCTTTTTCGTCTTGTGGCCATGAAAATGTGGTTGTGCCTCCGCACGTTGCTCCAACACTCGCACACCAGCCACCAGACCCCGATGTATTTTTACACCACGAACGCCCCTTTACGGTACAAATTGCCTCATCGTTCACGGGACACGAAGATCCGCCCTGCGCACACCAGCCAACGGCCGTGCCGGACGACGGACACCAATCACCACCCTGGGTTTTGCACGTTGTCGCATCATAGGCAGGACATTTCTCATTGACAGACGCGCACCATCCGCCCGATCCGGATTGGTAGTTACACCACGAACGCCCTTTGGCCGCACAGCTCGACTGGTCGTTCACGGGACAGGTTGCTCCATTTTGTGCGCACCAACCAATGGTCGCAGTAGTTCCTCCGGACGACTGACACCAATCGCCGCCTTGGGCTTTACATCCCGATTCATCGTAGGCAGGACATTTATAATTTGCGCTCTGTGAACACCACCCGCTCATGCCGCTTGTGCCCGAGGTTGGGGTTTTACACCAGGTATATCCTTTTGCCGCGCACCCGGCCTCATCTGAAATCGGACATCCGCTCGCCGATGTTGAACACCACCCCTTACCGCCGCCACTCGATGTACACCATTGCCCCGATTGGACTTTACAGCTTGCTTCGTCGTAGGCAGGACAAGTATAAGATGTATCCTGTGAACACCAACCACTCGCGCCATCACTATTTTTACACCATTTTCCTCCTCCTTGAGTGCAGGTTGCCTCTGTTTGTACCGTTGTTGAGCTCGTTGTTGAGCTCGTTTCAGCCGCGGCAAAAAAAGTAAACGAAAAAAGAACGGTCAGGACCCCGAGTGCCAGCCCGGCGCCAATAGAACGTATGAATGCCTTCATAAAATGATGGTTAATAACAATAGAGTTATTATAGCACGTTTTTAGGCGCTGTCATGAAATACCATCCTTCAAATTCGCTCAGATTTATGCCAGATTTGTCAGAACAAAAGCCGAAGCATATAGTCATATGGTGAAGATTTTTTCTGATCAAGGATGGCGTGAAAATGAGATGAAATTGTGGATGTTATTTCGTGACAGTGCCTTAGGGTACGCGAGGAAAAAAAACAACGGCCAAACCGGTTTAGCCGTTGATTTTGCGTAGTAGTCAGCTTCGCGCAGATAACCCACGGAACCTTAAAAATTTTTATTGCTCTTCAATATCAAGACCACCAAGTAATTGGTCAAAGAGCTCATTTGCAACACGAATACCACTTCCATCCCAATCTTCCCACGTAACGGCCTGCGTTCTCTCTCCATCCATGATAAGAGCTGATCTGTTTTTATCGAGTGAACTCTGTGTGGCGCGTTGTCTATATAGCTCCAAGCGACCACCATCTCCGTCGGCGACTCTCTCCGGAGGTTTGTCAAAACTCCCCCTCACAGCTTCTGCTTCCCCACCTGTCCACCGGGCCTCCCAATATCCCTGTCGCTTGCCAGCCCTTTCCTCATCCGGAGAAAGCAAGCGCCCCATGGCTGGGACATAACCGTGTTTGAGGTCGGGATGAGTCGTGTCCCCTCCTTCTATTTGTTCGCTCTCTGGAACTGGTGTTGTTTCATTATCTCTGATCATAGGAATTCTATTTACTTTGAATTACGAAGGCCTCGAGCGACCGAAGTGTGCTTACCTCCTAATCAATAAGGATATTTTTTTAAAATTAAAAGTCAATAGCGAGGGGCTGGAATCAGATATTCTTTTCCTTTTTTGTCCATGGCATACACTGCTCAATGAAAAACAAATGCCTCCAAGGTGCGTGGTGTAACAACCTCAAATGAACTTCCCTCATACGTTGAAAGAAATTCTTTTGGCTCCTTTACTTTTTTCCCATCTCCCCATTTACATTCGTAAGCATTGAGTGTGCCACCGCGCTCTTCAATATAGTCAATTTCTTTTTGGTCGTAGGTGCGCCAGAAAAAAGTATTAACGGCACTGCCCGCGTATTCAAGATGCTTCAACCGCTCCAGGATACAAAAATTTTCCCACAAGTCGCCCGTATCGTTTCTCAGGGAGAGATCGTTGAAATTCTTAATGATCATGTTGCGAACGCCAAGATCGTAAAAATATATTTTTCGTGTTTTGCTCACTTCCTTGCGGAGATTTCTGCTCAATGCAGGCAAACGAAATACCACAAATGCCTTCTCAAGCAAATCAAGGTATCGCTGAACAACGGTCTGATCAACATGGAGTTGGGACGCAAGCTCATGGTAGGAAACTTCATGACCGATCTGGAATGCAAGCAACTGCAGAAGGCGTCCGAGTATCTCCGGCTTTCGCAGATCCTGAAAGGTAAAAATATCCTTAAATAAATAGCTGTTTGTCAATTCTTTGAGATACGCTTCGCTCTCTTCGGTCGACTGATTGACCGCGAGCGGATAACTGCCGAAGCGGAGCAGCTCCGGAATCATCCGCTGTCTCTCAATCGCATCTTTTCCGGCAAACAATTCCCCAATTGACAACGGAAAAAGCATGATTTCAACCTTTCGTCCGGTGAGTGGTTCGTTTATCTTATTGGAAAGTTCAAAACTGGAAGACCCCGTTGCGATAATTTGAAGATGCGGAAACTCATCAACAAGGATCTTGAGTACGAGGCCGATGTTCTCTATTCTCTGCGCCTCATCAAGCACAAGAAGTTTTAACCCGCGCACAAGCGAACCAAACCGTCCGGCGTTTGTATAGGCAAATTGCTCCTGAACATCCGCATAATCACAATTGTAGTATTGCGACCCTTCCGGATGTTTTCTCAATACCTCTTTTATCAGCGTTGTTTTGCCAACCTGGCGCGCGCCATAGATAATAAGCGCGTTTTTCCCAGGTGCGTTCTTTGACAAATAATTTTCGACAATTCGCTCAATTTCTCGTTTGTAGTACATAAATGAGCAAATAACATGACTATACTCATTATATTATACTAAATATTATGACTTGTCAAGAGGGCTAAATATACTTCTTCCCGTTAAGCTGGTCGGGCATGCACTGCATATCGGTCATCTTTTCGTTAAAATCGTGTGCGTACTTATACCCTTTCCCGTAATCTAAATCTTTCATGAGCTTTGTTGGAGCGTTTCGCAAGTGAAACGGAACCGGGAGATTACCAAATTCCTTCGCGTCAGAGAGTGCCGCTTCAATACCCTTGTATGCGGAGTTATTCCGTGGCGCTTTTGACAAATATACCGCACAATGCGCAAGGGGTATGCGCGCTTCGGGCATACCGATTGCGTGGACCGCCTGAAACACTGCCGTGGCGACCATGATTGCCTTTGGATCGGCAAGCCCAACATCTTCTGATGCGAACACGACCATGCGTCGCGCAATAAAGAGCGGGTCCTCCCCCGCCGTAATCATACGCGCCATCCAATACAACGCCGCATCCGCATCTGAGTTGCGCATGCTCTTGATAAACGCGGAAATAACGTTGTAATGATCTTCTCCATTTTTATCATAACGCAACATGCTTTGCTGTATCGCCTCTTGAATCGTTTCAAGAGAAATGGGAGAAATGGTGTCTGGTTCAATTTCCCCGGAAATTGTACCTGACACCATTTCTGCGGGACGACTAAGGAGAACGATGTATTCTAATATATTAAGCAACGTCCGCGCATCGCCATTAGATGCATCAATAAGTCCATTCCTTGCGAGCTCATCGAGTGAAATGGGGTCTGGCCCAGACCCCGTCCCCACTGCTTGATTCTTAATTCGTAATTCTTGATTCTGTCCTGTTGCTGACCCCATTTCAGATACCACTTTCAATCCCCGATCAAGAATCTTGGAAAGTGCGTCTTCATCAAGTGCATTAAGAACAAACACGCGCGAGCGCGAAAGCAAGGCAGAGTTCACCTCAAACGAAGGATTCTCTGTTGTCGCACCGATCAATATAATCGTGCCGTCCTCTACCGCGGGGAGAAATGCGTCCTGCTGTGATTTGCTAAAACGATGAATCTCGTCAATAAAAAGAATGGTACGCTTATGGTGAAACTTGAGCGAGTCCTTTGCTTTTTCTATTACTGCGCGCGCCTCTTTCACACCGGTATTCACGGCGGAAAGCGCGACGAAATCCGCGCCTGTAGACCGCGCGATGACTGACGCGAGCGTCGTCTTGCCCGTTCCCGGCGGTCCCCAGAAAATAATTGAGCGAAGCTGATCTTTTTCAATCAGCATCCGCAAGACCTTCCCCTGTCCCAAGATATGATCCTGCCCCACAATCTCATCAAGGGTTGTCGGGCGCATCCTATCTGCGAGCGGCGCATGGGATTTGGATTTTAACTGTGAGTCAAAAAGATCCATATAGATAGTACTATCAAATATGGTCGACATCGGATGTCGACCATGACAAAATATCGTGAATACTAATTCTACGGAGATGGATCACACCCCCATCCCTATCAAATGTAAAGCGATAGTTCATGGTTATACTCACTTCCCAAATATCTATTCTACCCTGCATCTTCTTTGATCGAAGCGAAGGGTGAAACGGGTCAGAAAGAAAAGAACCGAGCTTTTGCACAAATCGCTCCCTGATAGCGCTCGGCAACTTTATAAATTCACGTTCAAAAGAACGAGTACGGAGAATCTTCATACGTTCCTTATGCCTTGAGATCCTTCATAAACTCTTCCACTGTCGTAAACGGCCCTGATACCCGCCCGGCGGCAATGTCTTCATCCGCCTCCCTCTCCATCTCCTGCCATTCCTTAGTCCAGTACCACAGTTGATCTTTTGGAATAAGCTTATACGGACGCAGAACAAGGGTACCATTCTCTTCGGTAATCCCAATGTGATCTCCAATATCAAGTTTGAGCTTCCGAAAAAGCTTGGAGGGAATAGTGATCTGTTTTTGAGAGCTAATGCGCGCTAACTGCATATATAAAAATTCTTT
>JACQWH010000050.1 GCA_016209345.1 Candidatus Uhrbacteria bacterium | reverse complement strand
CCGGGATGTTCGTCCCCGAGACCTGCCGCACCACCCAACTGCCGAATTTCTGCAAAAAAATCTTGAGACCGGAAAAGTGGCCGATGGTCTCGACGCGGCGGTCGCCGACGACGATATCGGCTTTCTTTTCGAGGATCGGCTGGATGAGCCTGGGGATATCGCCGCCGAAATACTGGTTGTCGGCGTCGGTGTTGACGATGATGTCCGCGCCCAGTTTCAAGGAATGGTTGATCCCGGCGATGAACGCCTTGGCCAGGCCCTTGTTGTTGGTCAGCTTGAGGATGTGATCGACGTTGTGTTGCCGGGCGACTTCCGCGGTCCGGTCGACGCTCCCGTCGTCAATGACCAGGATTTCGATGCGGTCGATCCCGTCGATTTTTTTCGGCAAATCCCTCAAGGCGGCGGGAAGGGTCTCTTCTTCGTTCAGGCAGGGGATTTGGACGATCAGTTTCATCGAGGTTATCGCGGGGAATGAGGAGTTTCGTCTTTCTCCAACCGGTAAATGGTTATTTCGCCCATTGGCAAAGTCTGAAACTTATGGATTTGGATTTCATAAGCGTTGTTGACGCGGTCGACGGGCGAGGACAAAACGAACTTTTTGTAAGGTCCGGAACGGATAATTTCCCTCAATCGGGCCTCGAAACTGGAGCGCGGCGGTTCGTTTCCTTCGATCGAGATATTGCCGCTTCTCAGCACGATCCAATCCGGCCGGCTTTTCGAGGAGATCTCGTTTTTACGGACAAGTTTCATCCCTGTGTAATAGGCAAAGGCGTCGCCTTCGCTACTAATATAGCATGTTTCGCCCGCTTTGCCGCGGGCCTTGAAAAATTCCAAGACCGCGTCCAGAGGGCCCGAATAAGGATGCGTTATCTCGTAAAGATATTTATGGAATATGGAGGAGATTGCCGCTTCGCGCATGAATGTTCCATACGCGCCTTCCAAGTATATGCTTTTCTCAAACCAGACCGCGTTTTTTTCGATAAGGGGTTTTAGGGGCAACAGAGGTCCGACATGCAGGATGTTGGTGGCGACAAGGGCCAGGGCCAACGGCGCCTTGGTTTTCGGGCCATACGGAACTCCCTCGACGATCATCATCGCCAACAAGATAAAAAGCGGCGGAAAACAAGCGGTGATGTAGAATTGCGAGGGGATGGGGTGGAGGGTCGCCACAAGGATTACGGACAGCGCGCAACAGAGAAGCAATTGGACCTCTTTGCCGTAGGGCTTGAGCGTTTTTGCAAGCAGGAGCGGCAACAAGATGAAAGGAAAAATGTAATTGTTCAATTGGAACAAAAAAGACAACAAATGCTTCCCATGTCCCGTAACAGACGTGTCGATAGCGTTGTTGGAAATTTCTTGTGCATGAATGATGTTCGAAAATACCGGTAAAATGACGATCAGCCAGGGAAGATTGATCAGGGCGATTCCCGCGAAACCGTAGAAGAGTCTTTTGATATTTTCGCCGTCGGCGAGCTTTCTGTTGAGAATCAGGTGGCAAACGATGCCCAGGCTGGTAGAGACGAACTCAACGTACATCGAATGGAAATAACAGATGGACACGGCGATGAAAACCCACGGCCTCCATTTCTTCCCGCTCTCGAACAGGTCGATATAAAAATAAAGCATCAAGATTGTAAACAGGATGGGTAGGGAGAAGTATCTCGCCGCGCGGAAAAGGACCAAGGCCGGTATCGACGAGGCTAAAAACAACGACGCGAGAACGGCGATGATTTTGTTGCGGCTGAGTTTTAAGGCCAGGAAATAAATTGCGCAAACCGAAAGAAGTCCGTAGATGGCAAATGGAAGGCGCGCGGCAAACGTGGTTTGGCCGAGCGCCCAAATGGAGAACGCCTGGAAATAATAAGGAAACCATGTCCTGTAGATGAATATCCCATCGTAGATGTCGGCGAATCCCATGGTCCGGTTGAGACCGTCCGAATGCATGGGAACGCCGTACTTTAAAATGGTGGTGGATACAAATGTGTCCTGGCCTTCGTCCATTTGCAGGGCGCTGTCGCCCAGGCCGGAAAAAATCATGACTGCGGCGTAAGGAATCAGAAAAAAAAGCGGGAGGCGGGATTTAAAAAGCGATCTGACAAAGGTCATGAAATGGAAAGGCCACGGAAACGAACAGAGGGTTTGGGCGAAAAACCAACGGAAATTATATCCGATAACATAAAGGCTTGAAAGGATAACTTTCTCCAGGGACGGACGATTTCAAACTCCCCATTGGAAGGGGCGAATGATATGCTATTATGTGCGCAAACGGAAGGCGCTGGTATTATTCCAAATTTCTACTAACCGTTTGGCCCCTTGCCCAATGAGTTCTTCCACCCCCAATATTTCCGTAGTGGTTTTGGGTTATCGAAGCGCCGAGACCATTTCCGGTTTCATCGACAACCTGGCCGGTTCCCTGAACGAGGCCGAGTCTGAATGGGAAATTGTCCTGGTGGGCAACTATTTCGAAAATTCCGGCGACCGGACTCCGGACGTGGCGAAGGAACTGGCAAAGAAATATCCGCGTGTCAGGCCGGTGACCCTTGTCAAGGAAGGGATGATGGGCTGGGACATGAAAACCGGGTTGCGAGCCGCTACCGGTAAGGCGTTGGCGGTGATCGATGGGGACGGCCAGATGCCCTACGAGGATGTCGTCCGATGCTATAAAAAATACCGGGAAGAAGGGGCGGACCTGGTCAAAACGTATCGCGCCGAAAGGAAAGACGGTTTGTACCGGACCTGCCTCTCGGTCGGGTATAATCTGGTTTTTAAAATACTGTTCCCTGGGCTGAACAGCCGGGACGTCAACTCCAAACCCAAGCTCATGAAGCGCGAGGTTTACGAAAAAATGGTTTTGAAATCGGACGGTTGGTTCATCGACGCGGAGATAATGATACAAGCCAGACGGATGAAGTTGAACATCGTCGAGGTCCCAACGGTCTTTCGCGATATCGAAACGCGTTCCTCCTTTGTCAAACCCCGGGCCATCCTGGAATTTTGCGCGAACCTGATCTGGCGCCGCATCTTGGAATTCGGCTACTGGTTCAAGAAATAAGGGCGATCGACTTGCAAAAAGATTCCATTATTTTATTCGTCAAGGGACTGGTCAAAAAAGATCCTCGATTGCGGAACTTTTTGGCCAATTTCGTGGACCACTTTTATGAAGATCTCGACGGATACAAGGTTTTTCTGGAGAAAAACCGGTCCCGGCCGGTCAAAATCAATATCGGGGCGGGATCTTCTCTAAACAACGCCCGGTTCCTCAATATAGATTTTTGTTATTTCCCGGGAGTCCACCTTCGGGCCGACGCATTCCGCCTTCCTTTTAAGGAGAACTCCGTGGACGCCATCCTGAGCGAGCAGTTGATCGAGCACGTTGCCAATCCTCGCGAACTGGCGGAGGAGTTTTATCGCGTTTTAAAAACGGATGGCGAGATATATATCACCGCGCCGTTCATGTACCCGTACCATGAAGCGCCGATCGACTTGCACCGCTGGACTTTGGAAGGGTTCCGAAATCTCATGGCCGGATTCGCCCCCATAAAAACCGGCGTCCTCGGCGGGCCGACGGCCACTTTGGTGGAAGCTTTGCACGGCTGGCTGTCCGTGTTGTTTTCCTTCAACTCCGACAAGCTGTACCAGGTCGTTTACCTTCTCCTCATACCTTTTGTCAAGCCGTTCAAGATTCTTGATCTGATCCTGTTGAACCGGTATAAATCCGCCCATCGCTCGGCGGCCATGTTTTATTACTACGGGAAAAAAGGGCCGTCGCCGGAGCCGAAATCGATAGACACATGAATATTCTTTTGACCGGGGCCTCCGGCGGTTTGGGGCGCAGTTTGTTGCGCCGCCTGGTTGGCCGCGAAGGGCTTGAAGTCAGGGCCTTGGTCCACCGGGCGTCCGTCGTCATGGAGGGCTGTCAAATCGCGCGGGGCGATTTGCGCGACCGGGCGTCCCTGCTTGATGCGGTCAAGGGAGCGGATACGGTCGTTCATCTCGCGGCCTTGACTCATACCAACCGCGAGGAAGATTACTTTGTTGTAAATTACGAGGGGACGAAAAACCTGGTCGAAGCGAGTGTGGCGGGCGGCGCCGGGCGTTTTCTGTACGTCAGTTCTT
>JACQWH010000052.1 GCA_016209345.1 Candidatus Uhrbacteria bacterium | reverse complement strand
GAGCGATAATTCGACGAGGTTTTGTATTTTTCATAAATTTTAGATTATACGGGTTTTAACATTAAATTATGATTGCGGTTTTTTCGTAAAGCATCGGCAAGCAATTCTGTCTCAGCCGAAATTTTGTTCCATGATTATGGCCGGTACGAGCGTCGAAGTCAATGAGGATTTTTGCGCCTTCAAGAGCTTTTAAAAATCCTTCAAAGCTAAATTTTTGGAGCATAAGTACGCTTGAATAACAGTAAAACTCCTTGCCTTTTTCTTTCTTCACCTCTGCCTGAACGTAAAAACAGTTGAGTAATTTTGTTCCGGCCTTGTATTCGAGATCGGCAAAACCCCAGTATGGCTGAGGAGCAAGTTCGTTGAGGTTACCGACCCTCTTTCTAACCGAATTGAGCCAGTTCTTGTGTTTAATTGCGACCCTTGAAGCATCAAATGAGATTAAGATTTTCTTTTCTGATCGATCAATTTTTACCATAAATCCTCGATCACTTGGATTGTGGCCATGAATTGTTTGACGGAAGCTCATTTCTCCTTTGGTATATTTTTTGCCGTCTTCTTGATGTACCCAGCCATATTGAGGCAAAAGTATTTGAGGGACAAAGCGAATGGCACGAGGCGACGGCTCTGTATGAAAAAGCGTTGTGAGAGAAGTAGTCGAGGCGCGCTGTGTTTTGAGCTCCCATTCTGCAGCGTTTGGAATTGGCAGATTGTTTTCTTCAATGCCGAGCATATCTTCTAAGGTGTTGCCGATTCCGCCCTGATTGCCATGTCGGGCATTTGGAATCCAGCCCATCTTTGCGATTTCCTTTAGCTTTTCGATGAGCTCTGGTTTTGTATAAATTTTCATACTTTTTGGAGTTGTTTAAAAAGATCCATCTGCGACTTGATCTCCCTGGTTTCCCTTTGCATTCCGTTTCCGGCAATACGATTTTCAGCCATTTTGCAGTATTCGGGCGAAATTTCTATGCCAATATATTTTCGACCAAGTTTTTTTGCCACGACTGCGGTTGTGCCTGACCCCATGAATGGATCCAAAATTATATCTGCATTGGTTGATGAAATAATTCGCTCGATTAAATCGACAGGGAATGCGGCCGGATGCGGGTTATTCATTTCCTGGGTAAATTCCCAAATATCGCCGTAGGCATTAGCCCTTTGCGCTAGTTTGAAATTCTTTTTGGCTATTAAATAAATCACTTCATACGTTGGCAAAAAATAACCGGCATTAAAGTTGATTCCGCCTTTTCGTCGCCAAATAATAATTTGCCGAACCGGAAAACCACTTACAATATCTTGTCTGTCTTGAAGCAGGCCATCTTGAACTCGCCACTTGTGATTGTAAAAAATGGCTCCTTGATCGTTGATAACCCTCATCATTTCGTCTAGGCAGGCACGTTGCCATTTGACATATTTGTCGTGAGGCATGCAATCGTCGTAATTATGGTAGCCATTCACCAAAGCGGCGTTAGCCCACTTCCCACCACGGCCGTCTTTCATGCCATTGCCGGTTGAGTTTTTGAGATTGTAAGGTGGCGAAGTCACGACCAAGTCAACCGAACCGTTGGGTATATTTTTTATTGTCTCGACACAGTCACCAAGAACGATTTTGTTGATAAAGTCATGTGGATACCTCATATCTCTTCACTCAACACAACGTGATGAATATTTGTATAGTTATAGAGACGTCTATACGAAATTTAGCCCTGTTAGGGTCTGTAATGGTTAATAGCATAATAGCACTGAGAACGATTCCATGCAACGACGCCGCAACCAATGGCTCAAAAAATAAAACGCCACGGCGCATACCGTGACGCACAGCGAGGAGATCGTTTTGGATTTTTACTTGATTTCCATGATTACGTATTCGAATTCCCCTTTCGGCACTTTTACCATCACCTTCTCGCCGGCCCTCTTGTGAATGAATGCGCGCCCCAGCGGTGATTCGTAGGAAATCCTCGATTGTCCCGGATCTGCCTCGTCCGTCCCGACAATCATATAGTCACATGTGCGACCGTTGCAAGAAACAACAACCGTAGAGCCAACGCCGACGAACTGCTGTTTTGCTTGTTTCGTCTCATCGATAATTTCTGAATGCTTAAGAGTTTCCTCCACCTCGAGTATTCTTGACTCAATCATTCCCTGATCGTCTTTTGCCTCGGCATACTCCGCGTTTTCCTTGAGATCACCCAGTTCCTTCGCGTTTGCAATCCGTTCAATGACTTCCTTGCGAGCAACCGTCTTCAGATACTCAAGCTCATTTTTTAATTTAAGGTATCCTTCACGCGTGAGATAGTGGGTCATAGATTGGTGCTCATTACAATCAATCAAAAAACTGATGGGAAGTATACGACGGTACGCGTCATTTGTCAACCCCGCTCGCGTTTCCCTGCCGACTCGGTGAGGACTTTTGCTTTTTGACACCATACCAGCGAAGAATATCATCGGCAACGGCAATGGCGCTTCTGCTCCCCTCCTCACCTTCCTCAACAAGCACGGTGACCGCTATCTCCGGCTTTTCAAACGGCGCCCATCCCGTAAACCAAGCGTGCGGACGCGCCGTACTCTTCCACTGAGCTGTTCCGGTTTTTCCGGCTGAAGTGATGGGAAGCGTACTCAGCCGACGTCCGCTTCCGACAAGAATTGTCTGGCGCAACCCCTGTCTGACATCCTCAATATATGCCGGATCAATAATCCCGCGGAGAACATAGTTTTTTTCTGAAGATATGGAAGGCGCACCGTCGGACGATTTGTATCCAAGAAAAAGGCGCGGCTGCAGAGCCCATCCGCCATTTGCAAAATACTCAGTCATCAGGTGGATAGCCAACGGCGTCACAAGAATATCGCCCTGGCCGATGGCGCTATGGTACGTATCACCGATATACCACGGCTCGCCGGTCCTCTCTTTTTTCCACTCAGGGCTTGGTATAAAACCGGCGTGTTCCCCTGGCAAATCAATGCCGGTCTTCTTGTCAATGCCGAACCGGCGGTAATACGACAGAAGCTTTTCCTGGCCCAACCCCGCAAAACCGTTGTACCCTCCGGCAACAATATAAAAATAGGTATTCACGGACTCCGCAAGCGCCTTTCCAAGATTAGTCCTCCCGTGCCCTCCCTCCTTCCAGTCAGGAAAAAACCATTGGCCGATGCGGATCCCTCCGCTGCTGAGAAAGGACGAATCCGCATCGACAATATGTTCCTGCAGGGCTGCCGCGGCGACAAGGGGTTTTATCGTTGACCCGGCCGGATATTCTCCTTGAATCGCACGGTTAAAAAGAGGACGGTCGGGATTTTTAAGAATATCCGCGTACGCCTCCGGTGAAATTTTTTTTGAAAAAATATTATTGTCGAATGCCGGCAAGCTGACAAGCGCAAGGATCTCACCGGTGCGGGGATCTGATACGATTACCACGCCCCGCGATGTTTTGAATTTCTCAAGAATTTTTTTCAGTGACTCCTCCGCAACGCTCTGAAGTTCCGTGTCAATGGAAAGTATAATGCTTTTTCCGTCCCGCGGTTCGTCCTCTGACAGAATCCGCCTCTCCGCGCCAAGAGCATTAACCTCTATTTCTTTTTTGCCGTCAATACCGCGCAACTCCTTTTCATACTGCAGCTCTATGCCATCCTTACCGATGCTGTCAGTCGGACGATAGGAGCCGGATCGCCCCGCATATTCGTCCGGATTAATCATACCCATATGGCCTACGATGTGCGAGATGCTCTGCGTTTTTTCAAATACATAGTTTCTTCTATCGCGGAGAACCACTTCAACGCCCTGCATATCCGCTGTTTTGACAATCAGATCAAGTGCTTGCGAATACTCAATTTCGTCGAGAAGAACCAGGGGCTCCGCGACTCTATGCCGCTCGATGCGCAGGGCAATCTCCGAGGCGGGAATCCCTGAAAGTGACGCAAGCGCTTCATTGACACGCATCCGCTCATCCGTGCCGGCCGGCAGCTCAGTACGATTCACCTGGAGTACGAAACGGGGAATGTTCTGTACGAGCTGCGCTCCATTCCGATCATACAGTACGCCCCTGCGCGCGCTTATTGTCACCGTCTTGATTTTGTTATTCTGGGCGAGCACCGCAAACCCCCTGCCTGACCATAGTTGCAGTGACGCGCTGCGCGCAAGAAACAATCCAAGAATTAAAATGATGATAAAAAAAAGCAGGGAGATTTTCTTTCTTCCAATCGTAGTGCCGAGAAACTGAACGGCATCATGCCAGCCTGCAAACGCGGCGGTTGACTCAACCCATTCATGAGCGCTTTTGCGCTTCAGAGAAAGCGTATCGGGAAACGCCGGGGCAAAGGGGGTATTCCGTTTCATAGTGTGCGCGACCGTGAAAATGCTCCGCTATATGAGAGAGCGTGTCTGCCGGACGTAAGGGGGTATAACAATACAAGTATTCCGCATGAAATAATTAACCCGCGCGCGGCGCGAATGAGCATATCGGGGAAGGCGCCCTGTATCATAGTTCCCCCATCAATCCAAAGAGAGAAAAGAACAAAAAGGAGCCATTTGCTCAGCACCACCGCAAGCCATCCGAGCATCCCCAGCACCAGATATGCCATCAGCGATCGGCTTGTCAGCAGATGACGTGAAAGCGCGAAACAAGCGGCAATTCCCAGAAGATATGAAAACAACGACAATCCCTTTACCGGAGAAAACATGTCAAGGAAAAAACCCACAGCAAGGGCGGCAAGCAGAACATGCCGAGTCGGGAGCAGGAATAGAAGCGCGAAGAGAAATAAGAAAGGAATCTCGCCGGACACTGAGCTGGCAACCGCAACGATCACAGATGCGGCCAAAAGCAGGAAAAGGATAATAATGGAACGCATGGGTTATTTTAAAAATGACGAAAATTTTGAGGCCATCATTTTTTTAAGCGCATCAAGAGCGCGAAAGAGCGCGTCCTTTACGGATTTCTCGAGCTGCGCCTTATTGCCTATGAGCGCATCATCAATGCGTACGCTAATGACGTTTTGGTTTCCGTCCAACACCACGACCACCATGCCGTCCGAAGAGGTGCCAACCGCCTGCTCCTTTGCAAGCTGCCCCTGCAACGCTTTTAATTCCTTTCCGTGTTTCCTCAGTTCATTAAGGTCTTTGAGTTTATCGAGTACGGACATACACTATTTATCGAATTATGAATTACTTTGAATTACGAAACGTCACTTTTTGTCATTCCGACCCCATTCGACTCACTAATGTTCGCTCAGGGCAGGCTAGAAGGAGTGGAGGAATCTATGTGGTTGAAAGGAAAACATAGATCCCTCGACTTCGCTCGGGATGACAACGCGGGCGTTATTGGCAGTTTCGTAATTCAAAAGAATTACTGTGAATTTTATGCAAAATTATTGTCAGCGGGCATCGTGCGTGGTTATGTTTCTTTGCGCTGCAATATGTCCGTCCGTATTCAATCAAAAAATAGGTAATCCTCTGCCAGTCCTTTTTTGGAACGATTGCCATGAGATCCTGCTCAATCTTATTGGGATCCACGCTCTCTGTCAATCCGAGCCGGCGCGAGAGGCGCCGCACATGCGTGTCAACGGCTATCCCTTCAACCACGCCATACGCATTCCCAAGGACGACATTCGCGGTTTTTCGCGCAACACCCGGCAGGGACATAATCTCCCCCATGGTGCGGGGCACACGGCCATTGAACCTTTTCTTTACAAGCGCTGCAGATGCGAGAATATGCCGTGCCTTCGCGCGGTAGAAGCCCGTTGAATAAATATCCTTCTCAAAATCCCTTTGCTTTGCGCTGACATAATCATCAAGGGTGCGGTATTTCTTAAACAACTCCCGCGTGACATCATTGACTTTTTTGTCGGTGCATTGCGCGGACAGTATCACCGCAACGAGGAGCTCCCAGGGATTTGAATATCTCAGCGCGATCTTTGCGTCAGGAAAAAGTTTTGCAAGCGTTCTGATTATTTTTTTGACAATTATTTTACGGCTGGCACGCGTGGCACTCGTCATACGGAGCGGGTTTGGCTGTGTCGAGGTGCGGGTGTATGGCGCTTCCAGGGAAACGTTGCGTCAGAGTCGGCCCAAAAAGCCGCCGCGCCAACGTGCCCGCCCCCACCATAGCGCTGCGCCAATCGAGCGGCATCGACTGTCCCGTCGGTTCGCAATGATACTTTTATCTTCCCGTCCTTGTAATACCACGCGATACCCAAAGAAACCCCCAATGTTTTGTAAATGCGCACCCCCGCCTCTGAGTAAAAAATATCGGTATTTACCGCGTATGCCCGCACGCCATGAAAAATTACCGGCTGAGCGATTTCCAAAAGCCGTGATACGTATTTCTCTTTATACCGCAAAAGATTCGAGCCCAGAATGCCCAATTCTTTCCGCTTTGATGATGTCTCAAATTGCTTGACAAGGCGATCCCATGACATGAAATCAAAATCGGCCAAAAACAAGCTCGCAGCATATTCAAGCGTATGGGGCCGTTTCAAAGTAAAGAGATCGTTATCTTGTATGGTCAAGAGAAGCTCGGGAATTTTTTTGTTCGGATGAAAAAACTCCCAGGCAAGCGCGCAGCCGGACTTCGTTATGCTAAACACGGTACGATCTGCTACCGCGACGACATCCTGATGGCTGATATGATGATCGATGATGGTCAATGATCGCGCCTGCTTTTTAATGCTCCTCATGCGCACGGGCCCAAAACAATAATCGATAAAAAAAATATCATGCCCCGCGATACCGCGAGGCGCCCCTTGGGCTTCATGCTTGAGCGCCCGATATTCCGCCTTCTGTCCAAACACGCGCCAGGCAGCCCAAGCGCCAGCAAAACCGTCAAGACAGTTTGCGTGATAGAAAACGATTGTTTTTTTTCCTGATGATTTTTTTTTATTCATCTAAACAGGGCATCTTCTTTTGAATTACGAAAGCATATTGAGCGCCAATACACCCGAACCCAGCACACTGAGCAGTAGAAGGATTGCCAAGAGCACGATATCAAGCTCCCACCCTCCGTCGCCGGAAAATTTCTTCTTCCAAAGCGCAATTTTATAATACAGCGCTCCCACCATTACAACGGCCAGAACAAGCGATGAGTAGGCCGTATACAAGCCGAGCACTATGCCAAGGCCGGCAACCGTCTCAACAATGGAAAGGGCCCGCATCAGCAGAAGCATTGACTGGGGCATCTGCGCGGACGGCGCCATCTTCCACATCGCAAATTTTGCAATTCCGTGGTGCAAAAAAAGCACCCCAACGACAATGCGCACCAAGAGAAGCGCCCAATCCGCCGAATAAATGGCGAAATCAAAATATGGCATATATTCTTTACCTTAAAAATAATGGCTCTCTACGCTTAAAAGTGTACCACGCTATTCCCCGCTGCGCAATTAGGCACTGTAATGAAAAATAAAAGGGGGAGTCAGTGACTCCCCCTTTAAAACGACCGTACTTAGCGCGAGAGAGAAATTGCTGTCGTATTTTCCGACTCGCATGAGCGAGCGGTAAGGATTCCCGTTGCATCGCGCTGCAACGTATACCCGGTATGTCCCGCCGTCCATGTACCGGCGCCATTGGGGCTCGTCGGAACGGCACCCATCTTCCCTGCCGTGACGATACCGGCAAGATTCACGCAATTCGCATCAGCGGAAACAGCAACATCGCAACTGGCATTATAATCGTCGCAGCCGGCCGCATCGGTGCCTACCATATAGACCTGCCCTGCTGTCATTGCAGTCACGGAAGCCAGATACGTACCCCTGTTATCCACCTGGTCTGCTTTCAAGGCATTGAGAATTGCCGATACGTCGGACCATCTGCGAGCATCGCGCGCATCACGAAAACGCGTCAACGGATCCAGCGCAACAAACGCGACTGCCGCCAAAATTGCGATAACCGCGATTACTATCAAAAGCTCAATAAGGGTAAACCCCTTTCGCAAAACAAATCTTTGCATACTCTAGACAATGTTATGCATTATTTTTATAGTATAGCATATTTCCGGTCATGAAGGGAGTGGATAACTATCTCAATGCTCTGAATTACGAACCCTTGAAATTCCATAATCGCTTTGCTAGAGTAGGAGTATTGCGAAAGCAACCTTTTTTCTATGCCTTCTTCTCCTGAACAAGACAAAGCATTTGTCCAAGAGCAGCTTGACGCCATGCAGCCATCGCGCGATGAGCTTG
>JACQWH010000051.1 GCA_016209345.1 Candidatus Uhrbacteria bacterium | reverse complement strand
TTTCATATCTTTTCATATATTAGTTCACCAGCTCAATAAGCAAGTGCAACGCCCAATTTTCCACCTTTACTGAAGTTGAAAGTTATCTTTGTCGGTATAGGTAAACGCGGCGGTATTGGGTGTTTTTTTCAGCGTATCAAGCAAATTAAGACCCACGGCAGAGGTTTTCAGCGAGTATTGTGAATATGGCGTATCGTCCGAGCCAAGCATTTGGATGCGGCGCAACGGACTCAAGTCACCGCTGTTGATGAGCGGCTGGAGCGCTTGGGAAAACGCAAGGCGATCGCCCACTATCACCGAGAGATTCTCCGACTCTCCTGCCGGCGTTCGGTAGTGGTGCGACATGGTCTTTTCGTCAGCGTGTTCCGACGCGTTTGATTTTGTAAACATAAACGCCGCATTTCGCGCGGAATCGACGATATAAATGGACGGCTGATAGGCCGGTGCCGTCTTTTCTCCTTTCTCGCTTTGCGTCACATAGACGCGCAGGGTGCCCCCTTGTCCTTGTCCGCGTTCAAATGTCGCCGTCACGTTCAGGTTTGTTCCCGGAATGGTCCCGCGCAACTCATTTTTACCTTCCCCTTCCCATGTGCTGTAAAGTTCCTGAGTCGCGCTTTTCCCTGAAACCTCCGGCGGAGAAAAATGCTGTGCTGCCGTGCCGGGAAGCTCGTTCCCGCACCCTGCAAGCGCGGCGGTTGCTCCTACTGCAAGAATATACATTTTTCCGTCAGGGGTACGAACCTGTTCGGGTTGGGACAATGAGTGCAAGACATCGGGATTTTTCAGCTGATCGGCGGGCATAGGTACTGTAATAAATAGATTAAATGCGTACAAAAATACTTCAAGACTTCAAGCGATAATGCTTTGATATATTTTATAGTATACCATTTTTACACAGAAATAACAAGGCCCTGGTTTCGAAGAATCCAGGGCCAAGTGCCGCAATGCCGCAAGTGGGTCCCCACCCCGTTGAGGTGCAGTGGCCTGGAGCTGCCACTGAAACTACATGTGGGTCGGGTGTCTTGCGGGAAAGCGGCGAAGACGGCTTACGCTTTGCGACAAGCGTAAGCCGCCACCAAGGAGGCAACCGCGAATGGAGGACAATTGAGCGACAGTCCTCCACCGCGGGCCACGCCAAAACTCGAACACGCAATCGTGGCCTCGCGTGCTCGATACCGTCTTATCATTGACGGCATAAAAAAAGATACAGGTTTCGGGAAAAAAAACAAGCCCGACTCAATCACTCACGAAGAGGATCTTGTCGGGCTCGCTGCCACCGCACTGCGGAAAAAAAGAACCCGATTCTGGCGACTACGACTCTTGGTTCCTAAGAACCGTGCTGAGAACTCAGCTGCGTTGCCAGTTGTGCGGGTTCCTCCGCATGGGGGATACTGGTGTGCGGTGACGCTTTGTGGCGGTCGAGACCTCCTTGTCTCGAACCGCCGTGATTCTACCAGCTTGGGAGAACCTTGCGGGTTCTCCCTTGCTGACCGCTGGAAGAAACTGCCTGGGGATAGCGGATCCCAGGACAGGCGTGATTTTGGACTCACGCAGTCATGCTTCGTCGACTTTTTGAACGGAGTTCCAGCCCGGCCGCTTGCAGGATTGTGCAACTTTTATGTCGCTCCTGCTGTCCAACCCCTTTGTGCTTGGGGGTCGAACGCGCTACCGGGTGAAGGTCATTACCTCCCTTCTTTCTGCATCCGGTGGATGCTAGTCGTGGTCGCTGGTCTGGCTCGCGAAGGCGTGCGCAGGCGAGCTCTGCGCGGTGGTCCGGCTGTCGGCGTTCGCGCTGAACACCGCCGGAGCCCTGGGCTGGATGGTCACCATGGTGGTTGGCCCTCCATACCGGGTGTGCATCCATCACCGCTGCTGCTTCGAACCTTGCGACGTCTGTCTTGCAACAGAACGACGATGAGTTCTAGGTTTCAGCGGTGATAAAAACAACAATATACCCCCCCCCAACGATGTCAAGAGGAAAAATAAAAATTTGCAAAAAAAGATAAAGGTGGGTTAAGATAATTTAGAAAGGAGTGCGAGTATGGAATCCGTACTGGAAACCGTCTCGCAGCTTCTGCGAGACGGAATGACCATTTCCCGGATCGTTCGGGAGATGGTTGATTCTGAAAAATTCTCATTCGAAAATGTCCGAGACGTGTTTGGGCGTCTCGGACATTACGTTGCCTTTTCCGGCGATGAGCATCGTGGAGGAATGCTCATTGCCAACAGTGCCGGACCGCTCGAGGTCGGCACTGCGGCAACAACAGTAACCTGGGGTGGCGGCGGAATGGACGATGTCCAATTCCGCAACCACCCCGAAGAAGTCCTGGTCGGTGACCTTAAGAGGCAAGGGGTATCGATCGGGGAAATCGTGGCTAAGCTGGTTGAAATTGGTCTCACGGCTAGCGAGCTGCGAGATCTGTTCAGCCGGCTCGGCTACCGGGTGTATGGCAGTGGCTACGGAGAGCCCGAAGGATGGATGCTCATCGGCACAACCGATGAGCCCAGTGAAGAAACTCTTGCGAGGGTCCACTGGGGAGGAGAGACCTGCGAAGCGGAGGAGTCCTTCGCGGTCTCATGGAATTAACGAGGGATACACGCACGTGTATCCCTCTTCACTTTTTACATGAAACGACGACAGTGAGCGACATCCGATGTCACTCATTCTTTGTTCTTACAGCGGCAGATTCAGCACCCTCCCTGTTGCCGCAAGCAGAACATTGATAAGTCGGCCGAACGTCGGATAACTATTCTCAAGCACAAGCAGCAAAATGAGCAGATACGGGCCCCAGTGGTCGAGCTTTTCCGCAATGCGGTCAAAACGAACGGGCAAGAGATTGAACAAAATCTTTGATCCGTCCAAAGGGGCAACGGGAATGAGGTTGAAAATGCCCAAAATGAGATTGATAACAAGAACATTGGCGAGAAAAACAATCAAAAAGTTTGTCGGGGGAAAGAACGGAAAAAAAACTTTGAGCAGCAGCCCCGCGGCGACAAACATCAAAAAATTGGACACCGGCCCGGCAAGCCCGACAAGAAATGCGCCGAAACGTCCGTTCTTGAGATGATGCGGATTGAAGGGAACCGGCTTTGCCCACCCGACGAGAAACGGCGAGCCGGACAGGATAAGAATGCCGGGAATGAGAATGGTGCCGACCAGATCAATATGAGCAATAGGGTTGAGCGTCAGCCGTCCCGCATCGCGCGCGGTCATGTCTCCTTGCAGGTATGCGGCAAACCCATGGGAAAATTCATGGACGGTAATGGCTATTAAGATGGCGGCGGCCGCAACAATGACGGGAAGCGCGCCCCCTATTGATTGTTCCATATAAGTATGGTAGGGTTACGAAATCATACATGTAATACGTTTCCCTGGCTCCCCGCCCGTGCGGGAATGACAAGGAATGTTCAAAAAATCTATGGCACGCGAATGCATCTATTGCAAAAGAAGTTCACAAAAAGCCGTGAGCCGCAGTCATTCTAACATAGGAACCATCCGCCGGCAACGGGCCAATCTTCAAAAACGCTGGATTGGCGGTGCCCAGGTTCTGACCTGTACGAGCTGTCTGAAGGTCGTCAAAGAAAAGACGCCCGCCCTTCTGAAGAAAACAGTGAAACCCCTCGAGATGAAAAAAGCAAATACAAAAAAGAAGTAGGCACCAAACGCCTACTTCTTTTTTGTGCTATTTATTTTTTAAAAAGATCATATATAGCTTTGAATTACGAAACGCCACTTTTTGTCATTCCGACCCCATTCGACTCACTAATGTTCGCTCAGGGCATGCTAGAAGGAGTGGAGGAATCTATGCGGTTGAAAGGAAAACGTAGATCCCTCGACTTCGCTCGGGATGACAACGCGCGCGTTATTGGAAATTTCGTAATTCAAAGATATATAGAGTGATCCCCCGCCGAATGAAACCAAATGGTGTCATTATTCGCAAATTCAAAAATAATACGATTTTTGCCATCTATCCAGAATGCCCAAAACTCTTTCAATCTCCCTTTAAGCTTATGCGTGCCAAGCAGAGGATCAAAGGGATCCTTTCGAAAAAGAATTTCCTTCTTCTCTGCTCGCATTTTTACTGATAGCGATAATTTTTTATACTCCCGCTTAAACTTCGAGGAATAAAGGATCGTCATATCATTGATCATCGAAGATACTTCAGTGATCGGAGTATCTTTCCTTTACCGTTTTTCAGCTCAGTGCGACTTTCCTCAATTTCTTCTCTGAGTTGACCTTCCATCCATAGGCGGAGAAGCGTACGAAAAAATTCACTCTTACTTGCATATGATCGTTCCTTAACGGTTGTTTCAACAACTTTAACCATTGTTGCGGGGAGTGAAATATTTACAACGGTGCGCATAAAATAGTGTAATAATTTATATTACAATTATGCTCCTTTCGATAAATCTCGTCAACAGGGAGTACCTTGCGCTCTTATCTTCCTTGGTATAGTATACGAAAATCGGGCTGTCGTATACCGGTAGTACGCATGCATGGGGTGCATGTAGAGAGGGTCCGATTCCCTCCAGCCCGACCAAAAAACAATTACGCCAACGCGGAAAGCCGTTTGAGTACGCGCTCCTTTCCCATCACCTGCATAATCGAATACAGATCGGGCGTCTGCGTTCTGCCAGTCAGCGCCACGCGAAATATCTTTGCAACATCGGCCACGGTCCCCTTGTACGTCTCCGGATCGGCTTTGTACTCCTTTGCGCTTTTTGCATATCCATATCTCGCGGCAATTTCTTGTATTTTCTCAAACCACGCGTGAGATGCGTCACCCTCGTCATACCCATCGAGAAATGATGCGATAATTTTTTTGATATCGTCCTGCTCACTGTCGAAAAGTATCTGCAAAAGCTCTGCGCGCGATTCTTGAAACGAGTCATCAAAAAAATATTCCAGCTCTCCTTTCAAGTCGGACCACTTCGCAATATCTTTTCGTATCTTACCCGTGCCTCCTCTCTCGATGCCGAAAATCTTTTGCGTGTATTCACTGTTTCGCTCCATGCGTTCTGCCAGGCCGCTGTTATGCCTTCTCGCCCACGCAACGCCCTGCTCATAGACCTCTTCGGCGGAAAAACGCGCGACGACGTCTTTGCTGATGTCGTTGAGTTTCATAAAATCAAACAATGCGCCGCTGGGGTTTGCCAATTTTTCAAACGTGAGGATAAACGTACGGCTGTCCTCGTCGGGTTGCGCTCGTCTCCAGTCCTCGAAATTGGAATTCGCAAGATTCAAAAGATACTCGATGACAGCCGCGGGCGGATAGCCCCGCTCATCGTAAAACGAAACGCTTGCCTCGGGATCGTGCCGCTTGCTCAGCTTTCGTTTTGACCCGCCGTCCATCTTCTGGATGGGAGCAATATGCCCATACTGCGGGGGGATCCATGAAAACATTTCAAACAGCTGCATATGAAGTGTGACAGACGAGAGCCATTCATCGCCGCGAATGACGTGCGTTGTTCCCATCAGATGGTCGTCGACAACATGGGCCAGATGATAGGTCGGCAATCCGTCCGACTTCATCAATACAATATCCTGATCGTTTTCGGAAAGCTCGCGCGTGCCCCGCAAAAGATCGACGACGGCAATTTTATTGTTAAAATCCCCCGGCGACCTGAATCGTATGGCAAACGGCGTGTTTTTTTTCAGTGCTTCCAGAACGTCGTCCGGTGATCGTGTGCGGCATACTGCCCACCTGCCATAATACCCAAGGCGCATACGCCCCAGCTCCTGCTGCGCGCGCATCGCTTCGGTCTCCTCATGAGTGCAAAAACAAGGATATGCCAACCCTCGTTCAAGCAGGGACTTGATGTACGCGGCGTAGATGGGCGCCCGAGCACTCTGCGTATACGGCCCGTATGGCCCGATTTCCTGCCCGGCGGGTGTTTGCCCCTCGTCGATTATAATTCCGTACTGCGCCAGAGACGCGGCAATCAGCGCGGAAGCACCCGGGACCTCCCGCTTCTTATCCGTATCCTCGATACGAAGATAAAAAATACCGCCGGTCTGGTGCGCCAGCCGCTCGCTGATAAGCGCGGTATACAGTCCCCCGACATGCAAGAAGCCCGTCGGGCTTGGAGCAATCCGCGTGACGCGAGCGCCGGCCGGAAGATGCCTTGGCGGATAGTTCTTTTCAATATCATGAATTGCGGGAAGTATTTCGGGAAACATCCGCGCGCGTACTTCCTGTACTATTTTTTCTCTTTCATCCATAGTATTCTTAACTTATCGAGAAAACAAAAAAAAGTAAAGCGCGTATCGAGACGCAAGGCGGATGTTTCTTTTTTTGCCATTTTGTGCTATACTATAATAATAGCAGCCGTCAACCGACGGAGGTTTGATTTTTGTACATGTTCTATGCCGCTCATGCTCCCCCCGCCAAAGACCTTCCATGATTTTTCCGTTCAAGAAGAACGCTTCTTTGAGCTATTGAGCGCATTTCCCGCTCCGGATCGAGCCGTCATAAAAGAGGCGTACATTCAGGCGAAAGCCGCCCACGAACAACAGATGAGAGACGACGGAACGCCGTATATCCTCCATCCTCTGCGCGCGGCAATTTCCCTCATATCCGAATGCGGCATCAAAACACCCGATATTCTCTGCGCGATGCTCCTGCACGATGTTGTTGAAGACACCCGCATCACTATTCCCGCCATTGAAAAACTGTTTGGCGCACCGGTCGCGCGTCTTGTAAGCAACGTGACGCGTCCGCGCACGATACACCCCACCGAAGAACGCGTACGCCGCGACAAGGCAGCAAAGTTTGAAAAACTTCTTGACGCCGACCAGGAAACCCGCATCATCAAATGCGCCGACCTCTTGGACAATATCCGTTCGTGGCCCAATATCCCCTGCGAAAGCAAGGCGCGAAAGAAACTCCCCCGATGGTTTGATGAAGTGCGTACCTACGCGCTCCCCCTTGCTCAAAAAACAAACGCCACTCTGTTTCACGAAATCAGCAATGCGTTTTCGTATGCGCAGGAACATAGCGATATATGTCCTCCAACGCTGACACACTCGCTATAATAATAATGATTCTTCAGATATTCGTATGGGTCATTAATACGTGATAGGTGCAGATACCAACACTCTGATAATTGACCCAATTAACCTAAGTGCTCTAATTATTCTAATGAAATCCCAATGTCCCAAACCACCTCACAGGCGCGTATCTCCACCCTTTGGGATCTGGTGTTTGGGTATTTGTTTAGATCAATTAGGTCAATTAGAAATTAGGTGAATTAGCCGGACACTTTCTCTACCCACAAAAACCCCTGGAGATTTATAATAATTACTCAGATACTATGAAAAAATCGTTCGTTGCGAGCATCTCCCTTGTATTTATAATGCTGGCGATTTCCATCCCCGTCCATGCCGCTGCGCTTCAGGAAAAATTATCCGGCCGCATTCTTCTTCAGGTCGAAGAAAAGGGTAAGGCGTGGTACATCGATCCTGCCACGCAAAGCCGCGCATATCTCGGACGGCCCGCCGATGCGTTTCGCGTCATGCGCGGTCTTGGACTGGGCATCACGAATAGCGACCTGGATAAAATCGCCGAGGCGGGCGAAGAGCAGGCGAAAAATATCGCATTTGCAAAAAAACTTGCCGGAAAAATACTGCTTCAAGTACAATCGCGCGGAGAGGCGTGGTACATAAACCCGACCGACTTCAAGCGGTATTCGTTGGGCCGTCCCGCCGATGCGTTTTCCGTCATGCGGGGCCTGGGACTTGGCGTTTCAAACAAAGATATGGGCATGATTCCAACGGCAGAAAAATATGCCGACCCCGAACAAGCGGTTGTCACTCCACGGCAAGCGGCGCAAGCAGAAGGAATCACTCCGTCAAAAACATCAACACCTCCCGCAAAAGATTTTTCCGCGCATGCCGGCTCATACCGCTGTTGGAGCTATAACGTGAGCGGCGGGGGCGGGGGCGATTGCCGGCTCTTCGCGCCGATTGTGCTCAATACAGACGGGACGTATTCCGTTTCAAGCGAAAAGGGTACCTATTCCGTAAAAGACGACGTTGTCACGCTCTCTGCATCGAAGCTGCGCGGGCCGGGAACACTCCTTGGCGGCACGCAGATACGCTTCGAATATGACTATAACGGCTGGCACCACACCATCACCTATCTCAAAGAAGGCGGCAGTGCGTCGGGAGCGCAATCAGGTGCCGCCGAAGTATCGGTCCAGCTCATCTTGGAATATCCGGCAAAAGACAGCGCGCTTGGCGGCATCGTCACGGTCGAGCTTGTCCCCGAAGGAAAAGATGTCACTACCGCCGACTACAAACCAACGGCGATAGCTCAATACGACGGGAACAAACGCATCATCGGATCGTTTTATAAAGCAACAAACATGCCGCAAACCGGAAAAAAATATACGGTCTATACCAACACCGGCTTTGCGTCTGCCGCCGTTGGAACGCTTGACTTGACCAACACGAAGAGTGAAACGACCGCGACGATTACGGTGACCGGAAGCGGCATGGCGACAGCGGAACAAAAAACCGCTGTAACGCCGACTGGGGCGGAAATCGTCGTTGAAATTGATCTTGTCTATCCCGCGCGCGACAGCAGTTTGGGATCTATTCAATTCGTCGTCCTTGTTCCGGAGGGACAGGATCCCGCCATCGCGGTGTACAAACCCATGGCGCTTGCGGTCTGGGATGACGACAAGACAGTCGTTGGATCATTCCACAAAGCAACCAATCAAGTCAAAACGAAAGCGAAATACGACGTCTATGCCGACTGGGGAAGAGAAATGATTAAGAGCGGAACGCTCGATCTTTCAACCATAACGACAGGCCCCTTGAAAAAAACATTCCAGACCACAATTTCAGGATCGACAGCGTCATCCTCGTCAGGCGCGTCGACACAACAGCAGACATCATCCTCTTCATCAACTTCATCTTCACCGTCACAAACAACCTATATTACTCTTAATCTAACGCTCCAATATGGAGCAGGAGACAGCTCGCTGCATAATGTTACAAAAATTCTCCTCCGCTCCCAAGAAAAAATTCCTTTATACGAAGGTTCCGGCGCTCTTTTTTATGAAGAAAAAGAGGCAATCGCTGGCTATGGCGCATCCCAGCAGCAGCTCGTCGGTTCGTGGGCATATATACGACCCGGATGGATCTATGATGTTTTCGTCACATCATACACGATAGGAGAGAAAAAGGTTGGCACTGTTGATCTGCGCGGAGTTACAAGCGACACGACAAAAACGATTTCCGTACAATAACCCATGATGTATATGACTATGAAAAAACGCTCCCTCATTGTTTCCATTGTCTCGTTTACGGCATTCGTGTTTTATCTCGGCTTTTTTTCAACTGACAACGTTGTTAGTGCCGAACATCCGTCAATCGTTCCCAGTCCGATTATTGCATCACAATACACCGATGTAATCACCATAAAGGGAAACGGCTGGGGATTATATACCGAACGCAGGGACGCGACGGTTCTTTTGATACTCGTGGACGATGCCAATACAGAGATTCCGCTTACGGTTGATCAAAATTATATGAGTGCGCTTGATTTGCTCTTGCGCGTCAATCTTCCCCAAAATCTCGCCGAAGGTGACTATGCGCTCTCTGTCTCGGCGCAAGGGGGAACGCGCGAAGCAACAGCCCCATTTCGATTTGTTCGCTTGCCGGATTTCAGAAACTCAAACAGGCCGATCATGGCTGTAAACCCGACAGCCGGGCCGGTTGGCGCGCACGTCTTTCTCACGGTTGGCGGATTCCCGGAGAAGAGCGGTCTTATCCTCCGCTTTGGCGGGCAAAAACTTTCAACCGGTCTCTTGATGACTGATGAAAACGGTGCGGTTGGCCAACATGCATTTACTATCCCGGCAACAATTACGAAAGATTTCAAGGTAAGCGCAGTAACACCCGGAAAATATACCATTGAAGTGAGTGATGGGCGCGGATTATTCCAAACCGTTACGTTTACCGTCACCGATAAGGATAAAGAGGAAGAGCCAAAGAAAGAAGAGCCAAAGAAAGAAGAGCCAAAGAAAGAAGAGCCAAAGAAAGAAGAGCCAAAGAAAGAAGAGCCAAAGAAAGAAGAGCCAAAGAAAGAAGAGCCAA
>JACQWH010000049.1 GCA_016209345.1 Candidatus Uhrbacteria bacterium | reverse complement strand
TTTTTGATTTTCTTAAAAAGAACTATGGAATTAGCGAACATGATAGAATACGAGGCAAGCATTCAAAATACGTATGGCAGGTGTCAGAAACATTCAATGCAGTGATAGAAAATTGGAAGCCGTACAGAAGAATTTTTGACTCGAAAGAGCATAGAAAACCATATCCCGGCTGTGAAAAAATGTTTCAGACAATGACGCGCCAATGGGCGCGGCGGCAGGATATTGAATATCTGCTCGACAAATGGTTCGGAAAGAAAAAAGGTCGATAAATGGGGTCAAGAATCATTCCCATAATGTCGTCGAGCTAACGCCATGAATAAACTTTTTCTTATTCAGCTCATCATCTCGTTTATTGTTGGGGGGAGCTTTATTGCTCTGCTTTCTTTTATCGCTGAAAAAGCGGGTTCGCGCATATCGGGTATCATTATTGCCTTTCCCTCGACCGCCGCATTAAGTTTTTTCTTTTTAGGGTGGGCGCTCTCGCCACAAGCAGTCGCAGACATTGTTCCCTCCACTCTTATACCCCTTGCTTTGGCGGTGCTGTTCACGGCGGTCTATGCCTATGCCGCTGAATATTTTGAAAGGATTATTAAGAACAGAATTTGGCAAATAATAATGAGTTATAGTGTCAGCATTGGGTTTTGGTTTGCTCTGACGACTCCACTCATCGTTCTCAAATTGAATAATCTTGCAGTCGGAATGGTTGGATATGCGCTTATTGTACTGGCGGCCCATTTGCTACTGCATAGAAAGCACCACGAAAAACCGATCGCGTTCACTTACACTTTTGGGCAAAAAATAGGCCGCGCTTTATTTGTCGGCGTTATCGTATTTTTGGCTGTATTCTTTGGCAAAATATTGAATCCATTTTGGGGCGGTATGTTTGCAATGTTTCCGGCCGCCTATTCTTCTCTCATGATAATTTTCCACTGGTACTATGGTCCACAAGGATTGTTTCCAGCAATGCAGAAGGTTGCCATCGGATCACTCTCATTGTGCGCCTATGCGCTCATGGTCATGTTCGCGTTTCCGGCCTACGGATTCATATACGGCACCATTATTGCTTATGTTGTCAGTTTGATTATTTCTCTGATATTGATTAGATTTCAGCAACGACCGAGCTGAATCCAACACGACGGCTAGTAGATGATTCGGCAGGGGGTATTGCATAATTTTTTGATTGGCGCTATAATTAAACAAATACTAAATTATAGTGCCACGCCGTGTTTTTTATGTATATTAAAAGGAATCTGGAGGAGACAATTTTAAGGTATCTTAATGCGCCGGAGATTATTGCAGTTGTGGGGCCGCGTCAGGCGGGAAAAACATCGTTGGTTTCCCACCTATTCGAGGGACTTAAAGGTGCTGTTTTACTATCATTTGAGGATCAGCGAATACTTGGGCTTTTTGAAAAAAATATTGATGATTTTATCACCGCGTATGTTCGCGGTAATAGGTATTTGTTCATTGATGAATTTCAATATGCCCATTCCGGCGGGAAACTACTTAAATATATTTATGACACACAAAAAATCAAAATAGTAATCTCCGGATCATCTGCCATAGACCTTACCGTGCGCGCTACAAAATATCTTGTTGGGAGAATTCTTATTTTTCAGCTGTACCCATTTGATTTTAGAGAGTATGTATCAGCAACCGACGAAGCGGCGGCAAAACTACTAGATGTCTATCGGGAGAACATTGATTTTACGCGCGAATCAACGACATCAATTCCGAAATCCGTTCACGCTATTTTATTGAAGCACTATGAGGACTATCTTCTCTTTGGCGGATACCCCCGCGTTGTTCTTGAACAGAATCGCACATCAAAAAAGGAATTGTTGCGAAATATTTATAATACCTATTTTTTGCGAGAGGTGCGAGATATTCTAGGGCTCATTGATGATTACAAGCTGAGCAATTTGATACAGGGCCTCGCGCTTCAGATCGGCAATCTTATTGAATATAATGAATTATCTCGCCTTTCTGAATATTCTTTTTCGTCAGTGAAAAAATACATTAATTTTTTTGAGAAAACATACATCTGTCGGAGGGTCAGGCCGTATTATACGAACAAGCGGACCGAAATCGTAAAGAATCCCAAGATATTTTTTTTTGATGCCGGTCTTCGTAATAGTGTGGTGAACGACTTTCGTCCGCTTAGGGAGCGTAATGACGCGGGAGCATTGGCAGAGAATGGAATTGCAATGGAGGCGATCAAAAAAGAATACCAATTGAATTTTTGGCGCGACAAGAAAAAACATGAGGTTGATTTCATTGTCTCAATGGGAGAAGATAGGCGTATCGCGGTTGAATCGAGACGATATGCCACTGTCTATGACCTGCGCATCCTCGCCACCATAAAGAACGCATATCCTTCGATGCCGACGTTTTTGAGTTATTGCGAAACGGACGGATCGATAAAGGGGAATGGCGGTGCTTTTCCGGCTTATTTATTTTGATTATTTTGTTCGTCAAGGCACAACTCCTCGGACATACCATTGTCAGGGTGCGGAAGGTTCCCGCGCATATGATACATGATATCGTGTAGCCCAAAAGCAAAAATATGGATAAAAATGCATTGATAGAAATTGCAAAGCAAAAAATTTCCGGAAAAGACCCGAGTCATGATATTACACATTCGCTTCGAGTTCTTGCAAATGCTGAAATGATTGCAAAAGAAGAGGGCGGTGACTTGGAAATACTTATTCCCGCCGCGCTTTTTCATGATGTGATACAATACCCCCGGAACGATCCCCGGTCTCCGTTGCACGCCCAAGAAAGCGCTGATGAGGCAGTAAAAATTTTGAACGGTCTTCCGGATTATCCAAAAGAAAAAATTGATACTGTACATTACGCAATCCGCATGCATAATAAAAATAATGTCCCCGATACGGTTGAAGCGCGCATCATACAAGACGCGGATAATCTTGAAATTACCGGTGCAATTGTCGTGATGAGAATGTGCGCGTCAGCCGGAATCATGGGTCGGGCATTATATCACCCCGAGGATCCGTGGGCAGAGCACAGAGAGTGCGATGGATTGAAATATACGCTGGATTATTATACGGGGCGACTATTAAAGGTTGAGAGCGAAATGCATACCATGACTGGCAGAAAAATCGCACAGCGAAGAACGGTTTTTTTGAAACAGTTTATGGATGAATTAAAAATGGAGCTTGAGGGAAAGTAGAAAAGTATCATACTGCTTAATCGAAATATATATGGGTCATTTGATAAAACTTAAACCATCGGCAATCAAACCGTCGCAGGATTTCCTGAAAAAAGGAACGATGGATTTTATTTTTGATTGTTTTAAAAAAGGTGAACTGGCGCTGCTTCCGCCGCCGCCGCTGGTGCGACGAGATCCTGGTCATATGGATTCATACATCGCTATCGACGGGCATAATTTACTCGCGGCACATGAGTTTTTCGGTACCGAGTGCGAAGTGTTTCTTGTCGATTCGGCGGATGATTTTTTGCCAAACCCGAATAATGATCCCCGCATAACACAAAGGAACAAAGACCTCTCAGAGAAATTTGAGTCGTGCGTTGATGATGCGAATGAGGCGCGTTCGTCTTTTCAAGAGTTGATTCAAGGATATAATACCACATAGCTATGCGCACAAATATATACTATTGGAAATGTGACAACCCACTGCCAGTGCAGGAGAAATTGGTGTACAACGATAAATACAAACTGGCGGATATCACCGACTTGGTGCGAGAAATTGCAAGGCATCATTTCGGCGGAGATCCACTCCGTATTGAGTCGTCCGGAAGCGCCGGCAACCACTATGCATACGTTATTGTTTATCCCGACAAAGAGATTTTTTTCCGCTCCGATGATGGCAAGATTGACGATGACTATATGGATGCGGAAGAAGCGGCGATGAATCTTGCGCGCAAACAGGGTATTCCTGTCCCTGAAGTGTTTGCAACCGATACATCAAAAAAAGTATTCCACGTGCGATACCAGCTGATGGAAAAAATACCGGGAGAGAGGATGTCGAACTTTTATCAGGACGGAACACTTGATAAAAAAAATGTGAGTCGCGAGCTGGGAAGACATCTTGCATGGCTTCATTCCATAAAACTTGATGGTTTTGGTTTTTTCAATACTGATGTTCTGAAAAATGACAAAAAAATTGTCGGACTCAACAAAACGAATAGGGAATATTTTGAGACAAAACTTGACGACCACCTGCGATATCTCCGCGACGCACAGTTTTTAACGAGTCAGGAACTAAGAGATATTGAACGACTTATCGAGAGATTTGGGAACCATCTCGATATTCAGTGCGGAAGTATGGTGCATAAAGATATCGCGTTTTGGAATATGGTCGGCACCCCAACAAAGGTCAATGCCATCGTCGATTGGGATGACGTCATTTCGGGCGATCCCGTTGACGATTTGGCGGTGGTCAGATGTTTTTATGGCGAAGATATTTTTTTACCACTTCTGAATGGATACAAAGAGATTGCTCCTCTTCCCGATGATTTCACTCCTCGCATGTGGTTGTATATGATTCGTAATATGCTATGGAAAGCGGTTTTCCGAACATTTATGAAATACTTTGAGATGGACGCAAAGAGCGCGCTCCTCAACCAAGATAAAAAGAGCACGCTAAAAGAATTCACCCGCAGTCAATTATTTTTGGCTGTTAATGAGCTCAAAAAAATGTAATCCAATCTCCCGGCCATGAAATTAATGACATATAACATTTTGAATGGCGGACAACAGGGCATTGATGCTATTATTGAAGTTGTCAGGCGAGAGGCGCCGGATTATTTGACGCTGAATGAGGCAAATACATTTGCGGCAGACGACAATCGGTTATTGAAGGAGTTTGCCGGCCGAGCCGGATTTCCGTTTTTTGATATCGCCCTATCCGGAGAACACGATTATCATGTTGCGGTTTTTTCAACATATCCACTACGAGAAACACACAAGCTGACTCCCCTGATGCGCGCATGTTTGATCGCGCGCATTGATACTGAATGCGGGCCTATTTCAATCGCGAGCTTGCATTTGACACCATTTACCGAAGATATGCGAGACGAAGAAATTGATAGAATTATCAAATTTCAGAAATCCTGTCCCAATCGTATTCTTATGGGAGACATGAATTCGCTTTCAAGATACGATGGATACGATCCCGGAATGGTTGAGCATTTTAACGATATGCAGTTGAAGAAATTTACCACGAATGGCAATCTTCGTTTTGACGCGATTGATAAAATAATGTCAGTGGGATACCATGATACTGCCGTTGAGCTTGGAAAAAATAACGAATACACAGCACCTACGGCAATCAATGAGTTTGCCGCACATTCAAATATGCGTCTTGATTACATTTTTCTCTCCGAATCCTTGACGCCCTATCTGAAGGACTATCGTGTTATTAAAAACGAATTAACAGAAAACGCATCGGATCACTATCCGGTCGTTGCGGAGCTATCATAACTCATTTATTTATTACTATCTATTATGGGTACTATTGAAAATGGAATAGGTCAGCAGTTTGAATCGCTTATTGCGCTGGCTGGAGCTAATACAGAGGAGGGATGGGCCAAAATCGACTTGGAGTTGCCCCAAGTTTGCAATGACCCCGTTGTTTTGACATGGGCAAGAGAGAATACTTCCAATCCAGAAAGTGGTTTACGCGATTTGGCAGCGACGATATTTGAAGCGTCAAAGGTTCCTTTAACCTCGGAGGATATAGAAAAACTTACGCGTTTAATGAGTGATGAGAGCTATCCAGGATTCAGGGCGGCTTGCGCTTTGGCAAAAAGGACGAATCAGCCGGAGATTCTTGCGATGAGAGATAGTATAAGAGAAAAGATAAGGTTTTTTATTGATGATGCCAGCGTGTCCGAAGTCGCGAATAAATATTTTAGTCGTTTGGGGGACGAGTAGATGAACGATATCTTTCTCGCACACTACACGAAAAGTTGATTTAAAAATATGAACAAAATGGTTTTTCTTTACGTTACGAATGAAACTGCTGATGGAGCAAAGAAAATCGCCAAGCATTTATTAGAAAAACGCATTATTGGTTGTGCAAATATTTTTCCTGTAAATGCGATGTATTGGTGGGAGGGCAAGCTCAATGATGAAACTGAGTTTGTCCTCATAGTTAAGACCACGCAAGAGAACTGTGAGATGGCTCGAGATGAGATTGCAAAAATTCATCCATTTGACGCCCCCTGTATTATCAAACTGGATGTTGATCCAAACGAGAAATACTTGCAGTGGATCAAAGGAGAGATAAGATAAACCCGACCCCATGTAAAGAGCAGGGGGTGTCTGCGCGGGAAGTGACAGTTTATCATCAACAAAAGTATTACATTGTATATACTTTAGGTGTATATATGAAAACATCGGCACTAAGCATAAAAATAGATCCGAAGGTAAAGAGAGAGGCGTACAAGGTTGCCGAAGAGCTTGGATTTTCTCTTTCCGCTATCGTCAACGCCTCGCTAAAACATCTTGCCCGCACAAAGACAATCTCATATTCGCTTCTTGAACCAACCCCCCTCTTGCAGAGCGCTATTCGCTCGGCACGGGTAGACCGTTCACGAGGGAAATCAATTGGTCCATTCTTTTCAGTGAAGGATACGATGAAATCATTGCGCTCATAAGGATTTTACTCTATGAGTATCAGCTCGTGTCACATATTTTGACATAATATGTACAAATTGATATACTCGCTATACATAAAAGAAATATACTATGCGCAAAATTGATTTGAAAAATGTAGTGTGGAAAGAGGGTAGATCTTTCGTGTCGTGGAATATTAACACGGGGATTTCGAGTTTTGGCGGTACAAAAAAAGAGGCCCTCGACGCCTTACAGGAAGCGCTGGAGCTTTATTTTGAAGATGAACCGATCTCCAAAGCAACAAAGGTTGAACAGCTTGACATTGCTTCTTGCGTTTTTCAACATGCCTAGGCCGATAGACCTACAGATAGTTTTGAAAGTTCTTAAAAAAGAGGGCTTCTTTTTCGTTTCACAGAGAGGTTCACATGCAAAATTCCGCAAGCTTGGTTTGCCAACTCGAATGGTGATAGTGAAAATGAGTAAGAAGCAAATCCCACATGGAACGTTTCAATCGATTATATTACACTCCGGGCTCAACGAAAGTGATTTTAGAGACGATGATAAATAATCTCGATAGGCATCTACGCCGGACAATTAAGTAAGTCATGAATACCATATACATTTCATTCACGAATTGGGAGAATAAAAAATTATTGGAACCACTGCGCAAGATGGCCGAAGTTGTTATTGCTGAAAAGATTCCAACGCAAGACGAGTTCAGGGAGATGGTTCGTGAGTATGACGGGGTTATCATCGGACGGTTTCACACTATTGACAAGGAGGTGCTTGATCATTCAACACTGAAATTTGTCGGACTGGTTGCAAAAGGAACAAACAATATAGATGTCGAGGAGTGTAAAAAGAAAAACGTCGCGGTGTTTTATACCCCCGAGGCAAACATTACGTCTGTCGCCGAGCATGTGATGACGCTCATATTGGCGCTGTCAAAGAACCTTGTGAAGTTGGACAAAAGCGTTCGGGAAGAACAATTTGATGTCTATCGGCACTCTACCGTTGAGGTGAGAGATAAAGTTTTGGGTGTCATCGGCGCAGGACCAATTGCACAAGAGGTTATTAAGCGAGTACGCGTGTTTGACATGAATGTCATGTGCTACACACCACATCCGGAAAACCATCAGGATCTGAACGTCACATTTGTTTCGTTGGCAGAGCTACTTGGGAGTGCCGACTTTGTCTCACTCAATATTCCCCTGTCCGATGCGACAAAGAATTTGATTGGAGAAAAAGAACTGTCACTCATGAAGAAAACGGCATTTCTAGTCAATACCGCGCGAGGCGGCATCGTTGATGAACGTGCGCTTGCGCATGCATTGAAGAATCACACCATTGCCGGTGCTGGAATTGATGTATTTGAAGAGGAGCCGACTCATAACAAGGAGTTGTTTGAGTGCGACACCGCCATTCTCACCCCTCATGTTGCCGGTGTTTCAAAAGAAGCGCTCTACAGAATGGAGGAGCATGTTGTCAATGATATCATTGCCTTCTTAGAAAACAGACAACCGAAGTATCGACTCGTATAAGTAATATGAATACCAGAACCTATTTGGAATTTGCGTTGGAGACAATAAAAAAAACACGCGCCCACATTCAAGGGAAGTGCCGCACCGGATTTAGTGTATCAGTAAAAGACGATCATTCGCTTGTCACTGAAGTGGACAGAGAAACAGAACAGCTCATGCGCCATGAAATTGAAAAAAGATTTCCCGATCACGGCATTGTCGGCGAAGAGTTTGGCGTGAAAAATGAAGGCGCTGAATTCATTTGGTATCTTGATCCCATTGACGGCACGATTAGTTTCAGTCATGGCATACCCCTCTACGGGACGATCATGGCGCTCCATCAAAGAGGTGTCCCTCTTGTTGGTGCCATTGATCATCCGGGTATTGACCTTTGTTGTTATGCCTCAAAAGGCAATGGGATCTTTTGTAATGGCGCGCAAGTAGTCATACACGACTTAGCATCGCTCGACGATCTGGGAAAAGAAATAATCGCAACCGGTGATCGAAAGCAATTTGAACGGTCGGGAACGATGGAGGAATATGCGATGCTTCTCGCCAAACACAATCTCGTGAGAACGGTGCCTGATTGTTTTGGACACACACTGGCCGCAAAAGGCGCGGTTGGCGTCATGATAGATTTCCATATCAGCGTTTGGGATGGAGCCGCAACCAAACTTCTCATTGAAGAGGCGGGCGGTAAGTTTTTGGCGCTTAAAGAGTCACACTTCCCTGCCGGCAAAATCAGATACAATATCATTTTCGGAAAACCAAAAGTTGTTGATTGGCTTGCCGAGATTTTTTAATACTCCACTAACGCAACAACGGATTTGCTTTGCATGAATGAGCTATGAAAAAATTTGTTGTAGAACACATTGATTTGTTTGGAGAGCGCTCGCGGCCGGTGACTGATGCGGACTGTGATCTTCTGGCAGTAAACGCTACCAACGAATATCACATCTTGCGGCATTATTCCGACATGGCAGAAGAATACACAAACAGCTTGATCGGCAGGGAGTACGAATACTATGACCACGCAACACGGACGCTTGTCTCATCAATTATTTCCATGGATGACATTCCGCTTGCTTTCCAGACAAAAGGGTCCAAGTTTTACGGGGGCATCAAGGGTCTTGAGAACCCTCGCGAGATTATCACGTATGTAAAAAATGAACTGCGCGATCGGATAGTGCGCGACGGACTGTTTTGGATATGCAAACCGACACACGATTTCCTTATTTTTTCTATTACGCATTCAGAACATGTTGGCGGTAAAGATTTTGTTACGGTTGCGTCGTTGACGCAGGATCAGAAGCGGAATATAAAGACGGTACCGCGTAGTGTGCGCGAGGAAATAATGTTTCGGACCGTTTCTGGAGTACCGAAGATGCCGACAAACCGCTTTGTCGTTGAAATCAATTATTTTCCCGGGAAGGAATTCGCATATATGACTGCGTACCCCGGTGAAGTTGGTCCTCCCTTTCCTGACATTGGCCAATCAGAAGAAGAATACGAATATAATAAACGCTATACGGATGCGCATGTATTTTTGGAATAACTGCGACATCACTTGAAGATATTGAGAAAAAAAATGAGAAAAGAAATTTGTGAAAGGAGGCGGACGGGGCGTGGAAAACGAGCGCCGTGCTTGACGGCACTATATCGCCGTGTATCATGTCTCCATTGGCGCGATGAGTAGAAAGAAAAGAAAGGAGGGCGCGCATGGTTGATCTGCTTGCGCAGATCGTCAGATTCTTTGCGCGTCCTCGGGATGCGCAAAGCGTCACGGATATTCCCGTGGTTTTCCGGCGGGAGTCCGTTAGGGTTCCCGAGTTGTCGGTTCGCTCGACGGGCCGACGGGAAACGAGCGAGCTTCCGCGTCGTGGGCGGGAGACGAGGGAACTCGATCCTTTGGATCTCGAGTTCCTGGGGGAAAATCCGTGAACGACAGAGCTTCGCGCCGATCGGCATTTCCGACCGGCGCTTTTGTTTTTTTATTTACGATGCGGGCGCCGGCGGTGTTACTGGTATGGGCGCAGCAATTCCCTTGGGGTTGGGTCCGTACTTATTATCACCCGGTTTGCTGTCGAACAGCGTGAAAACAAGCATGACGATCGCGCCGACATAGGGAATAAGGCCGATGAGCACCCACCACCCGGATCTGTCCGTGTCATGCAGGCGGCGGACGGAAACCGCAATTGAGGGAAGGAGAATTGCAAGCCCAAGCAGAACGGCAAGATTCGTAATGATTTTATTAACGCTTTCACCGATGAGGGTAAGCCCTATAAGAACGGTCGTATTAACGATCGAGAACGTCCAATATTCCGCGCGCTGCGCGCGTCCGCTGAATGTTGCGTATTTTTTCAACGCCGCAAGATAATAATTCATAACGAATTATTTAAGAATAATTTTGAATTGTTGAAACTGCCGAATTGCCTCACAGTTGTCATTCCGGATTGTGTGCCGGGCGGAGCATGGTTTTCACACGAGGGGACCCGGCCTAGCCGGGTGGGACTTCCTTTGCCGGAAAGGCGAGAATCCAGTATATAAAATAATTTTTCGTATGGGCTGGATCCCGGCCTGCGCCGGGATGACAGTTTCGTAATTTAAGAAATTAGATAAGTTTTTTCAGTTGCTCTTCGAGCGTTTCGAGCGACGCGATATATTCATCGCGCTTCTTTGTTTCTTTCTCGACAATATGCCTCGGCGCGCCTTTGTGAAATTCCTGATCGGCGAGGCGATTGTTGAGCGGAGTCAGGAGCCCTTGGAGAGTATCGATTTCTTTCTTTATTTTTACCCGTTCCTCTTCTGTCTTCCGCATACCCAACGGCAGATATGCCTCGATATCATCTGAAATTTTCAGAAACACCGCGTTGTGCGGCTTTTCCTCTGTGGTAAGGATGGTGAGAAAATCGAGGCGGGCAAGGTGTTTGATAATCTGTTCATTGTCCGCAATCAACGGCTGCAACCGCTTGCTCCATATCAGTGCTTGAATTTTTTGCGCCGGCGGGATGCCATGTTCCGCGCGCGCATTGCGAATGGTTTGAATAAGGGTCCTGATAAGCGCGAATTCTTTTTCCGCTTTTTCGTTGATCGTTTTTTTATCGGCAACAGGCCACGGATGAATCATGAGCGTGGCCGGATGTTCCCCCTTTTCATGTTTTGTTTTGGGATGAACATTCTCGCGAATATGCTGATAGACAACCTCTGTGACAAACGGCGTAAACGGATGCCAGAGCGCAAGAATTTTTTCCAAGAGAGAAAAAAGAATATCATGCTTCCCCTTTTCCACTTTTGAAATCTCCAAATACCAGTCGGCAATCTCGTCCCACGTAAAAGCGCGGAGTTCTTCCGCGGCTTGCGCGAAATGAAACGTTTCCAACGCGCGGGTGACACTTTCAATGGTCCGCGCAAGGCGCGAGAGAATCCATGCATCGGCAAGCGTGTGCGTATCGCGTTTCTTTTTTTGCGTATCACTGCGCCCGGGAGTATCGACTCCGGATGTATCCATGCCGAATTGCAGGATGAAGCGGCTGATATTCCAGAGCTTGTTTATGAAATTTCTATAGCTCGCGATTTTTTCCTCGCCGAGCAGAAGGTCGTTTCCCGGCGTGACGCCAACCAGCATACTGATACGCAACGCATCCGCGCCGTACTTTGGGATGACGTCAAGCGGGTCGATGAGCGTCTCTTCGTTCGACTTGCTCATTTTTTTTCTGTTGATGTCCAGAACCAAACCGTGCAAGTAGACGGTTTTGAATGGTTCTTCGCGCAGCGCGTACTCGGACATCATAATCATGCGCGCGACCCAGAGCGGCAGGATATCATATCCGGTCTCCATCACCGACGTTGGATGAAATGCTGCCAAGTCACCTTTCTTAATGATGTTCCCATGTTTTTCCTCGGCATTGTCCGGCCAGCCAAGCGTTGAAAATGTCCAAAGGGCAGAGGAAAACCATGTATCAAGCGTATCCTCGTCATGACGGAGAAAGGTGTTTTTACACTTCGGACAGTGTGCGGGCGGCTCATGCGCCACGATCGTCTCTCCACATCCGCCGCCCTCTTTTTCGCAATAATACACCGGCAGGCGATGGCCAAATGCAATTTGGCGCGAGATGCACCAGTCGTGCAGATTGTGCATCCACTGGAAATATCGTTTTTCAAATTGGTTGGGTATGATGGTGATGCTGCCCGACTCCACCGCTTCAAGCGATAGTTCTTTCAGTGATTTGTCTTTTCTGTGTTTTATTTTTTTATCGACATCAACGAACCATTGGAGCGAGGGAAGGGGGTCGACAGGAGTGCCGCAGCGATAGCAGACGGACAAGTTGTGCGTATAGTGTTCATCAACACGATCAACGAGTCCTTTTTTCCGCAATACATCGATGATAGCCGCGCGGTTTTCGCGCGCATTTTTTCCAACAAACGATCCTGCCGCCTCAGTGAAATTTCCGTCCTCATCAATCACTTTTTCCACCGGCAGATGATACTTCTGCGCGAGCTCAAAGTCCTCAAAGGAATGCCCCGGTGTGATGGTCATCGCGCCGCTGCCAAACGTCATATCCGCAACCGCATCCGCGATGACATGTGCGCGCACCGGCCCCTCGATCCACTCGACATCAAATTCCTGGCCGATGAGTGCTTTATAGCGCGGATCGTCGGGATGAACGACAATCGTTTTGTCGAGAAATTTCGTTTCGGGGCGAACCGTACCGATGATGACGGGGCCGTATTTTAAATAATAGAAGGGCGCCTGTTCTTCCTTGTATTTCACCTCGTCATCCGCGAGTGTTGATTTGCATCGCGGGCACCAGTTTACAATCCTGTTCCCGCGATAAATAAGGCCGTCGCTGTGCATGCGGATAAAAATTGTTTTTACCGCATGCGAAAGCCCCTCATCGAGCGTATAGCGCTCGCGGCTCCAATCGCAACTCGAGCCCATCTTTCGTATTTGATTTCGAATGGTGGAGCGGGATTCTTCCACGTACTTCTCTATTCTCGCAATGAATTCCTCGCGAGACATATCATGCCGCGTTATCCCCTCTTTTGCCAACTGTTTTTCAACCTTGTTCTGCGATGCTATTGAGGCGTGATCCGTGCCCGGTACCCACAATGCTTTCTTCCCCCTCATTCTGTTGAAACGAATCATGAGATCTTGAAGAACAAGCATCATCGCATGACCGGTATGTAATGTGCCGGTCGCATTTGGCGGTGGCATGGAAATGGTAAAGGGCTCTTTTGCGCTCGCCAGCTTGTCCGGGTTAAAATATCCTGACGCTTCCCATGCCCGGTAGATAGCGTCTTCAAATTGCGCGGCGTTGTACGTTTTATCAAGTTCTTGCATACTTCAAACAAAACTCTAGCGACTGTACAGGAATCGCTTCTTATTCTATAATTATAGCACAAAAGCACTATATGCTCAAGGGAATGTGAAATGAGCGGCTGGTCCGTTTGCCGACCGCTTGCAACGAAGGCGTCCGAAGGTTCATTAAAATTTCAACGCGCATAAAATGGGGCGCCCTACACAATGAAGGGCTCCCAAATAAAGGATACCGTGGTCGTCTGCTCGTCCACGGGGCAGATAATCTCACCCATGGACAGGTCGACCTCGAGGCCCTCGAGGTCTGAGCTCACGACCATTGGCGGCATCCCTCGCCATAACTCTGACATAGCGCCTCCTTTCTCTGAGTAGAACGATAGCACCTAACTGGGAATATGTGAGGGGGATAAGTAGCACTTGTCGGTAGCGCAATAGATGATAAACTGAACAGTAGAAAAATACCTTTTAATCTGTTCAAAAATATGATAAGTCGTGCCTTGCGAGATGAAGCAGTTTCTCTACGAAAGCAGGGGCTTACATACAGTGCGATAAAATCGAGATTATCCGTTGCGAAGGGAACGTTGAGCTATTGGCTCCGTCAATACCCCCTTACTAGCGAACAGGTACGGGAAATTGAGAACATGCGGTATAAGAGGATTGAAAAGTATCGCGCGACGATGCAAAAAAAGAGACAGAAAAAATTTGATTGTATATATGCAGAGGAAAGCAGCTCGATCGGACCACTTTCACAACGTGAATTTTATATGGCAGGATTGGGGCTTTTCTGGGGGGAGGGGTCTAAAATGAAGGATTCAACTCTTGAGCTTACAAATACTGACCCAGCAATGCTCAGATTTTTTATACAATGGTGTGTGTTGGGTCTGAATATCCAGAAAACATCGCTGAGAATCTCACTTCATTTGTACAACACTATGAATGTTCAGAATGAAACAAATTTTTGGTCACATGAATTAGGTATTCCAATAGCTCAGTTTCATAGGCCGCATATTAAGAAAAGCGATTCTGGCAGGATATATCAGGGGGGTGGATTTGGACACGGAACATGCAAAGTTGCCGTCTATAATACTAAATTGGCCAGAAAGGTACTAATGGGAATTAAGGTTATTTCAAACGAGTTTGTGCGCCCATAGCTCAGCGGTTAGAGCATCTGTCTTATAAGCAGACGGTCCCTGGTTCAAATCCAGGTGGGCGCATATATTTTCTCGTAATTCAAAGTAAGGTAATTGCATATATGGCGTTTGGAGTAGATCGTAAAAATTACGACGATATTCTGCCGGTTGCCGAAGTAATTGATTTTACACACGTTCCATGGGAAAAAGTTCGAGGGGACGTACTTGCTATTGCAAAGGATGCATTTTTGAGTCCGGATATGGTGAGCGAGCTCGATCTCCATGCATGGTATATGAACCCTGATTCTGTCACTGTTTTGCTAAAAGATGCACAGAGTGATCAGATCCTTGGATATACTACGGCGATACCGGTCCGGGATTGGTATCGGGAGGATCCGCGCATGCGCAAACGTCAAATATACCCCGAAACCGCATATATACCAATGACATTTATTGCGCGGGCATACCAGCATCGTGGATTGATTGAGCCCTTGATGTCAACCATGGAACAAGCACTTATTGACCGAGGATATCGATTTATTGAGAGGGATGCTCGGGTTGTTGGTGGATATGCAGATGCTATTGGGCGACACTATGGAGACAGGATTGTTTCTAGCGAGGTTCGCAAAACAAACGTTGGGCCGTTAGCTCATTTTCGGATTATGCTTGGAGATTAAATGAAGGAGTATATATGGCCAAGATTTTTGTGATTGGTATTGACGAGGTTGGACGGGGTTCGTGGGCAGGCCCTCTTTTTTTTGCCGCTGTTTGTTTCATAGAAAATGTCACGATTCCCCATGACGTATCTATACGCGATTCTAAGGCCCTTAATCGCGTCCAGAGAGTGCGTTCAGCACGTTTTTTGAGAAAAAACACTATTTTTTCAATTACGCCAGTTCCAAAAGGAACCCTGGATGAAATTGGTTTGCAGAGGGCGTCAATTCGTGGATTACTGAGCTGCATTCGTCAAATAAAAAGGAAGATATTGAAGACGGTTGACGAGAAGAATGGGCAAGGAATCGAATTGCTCTATAAAATTGACGGCCGCAAACTATGCGACATTAAGGAACGGCATGAGTTCATTGTTCGCGGTGATGATATGATAAGGGAAATATCAGCCGCTTCAATTATCGCAAAAGTCGCCCGTGATCGGCATATCACACGCCTTGACAAAAAGTATCCCGAATATGGATTTGACAGCCATGTTGGATATGGAACAAAAAAACATCAGGAAGCGCTCTTGAAATATGGTGTATGCGAAATTCATCGTACATCCTATGCACCAATAAAGAAAATTCTCAAGGCAGTAGGGAGTTATGCACAGGAACACTAATGAAAGTGTGATATAATAATGAAAAAGGGAAACCAAAATAGTTTCCCAAAAGACAGAACAAAAGGTGCCTTAATCTCCGATGCCGTAAAATAGGGCTCGTAGAGATTTCAAAAAAATAAACCTGCGTGGTCACAAAATCAATAGGGCCGCGCAGGTTTCAAAAAAAGGAAACAAGGAAACTTAGACGAAACAATTAGTTTTGTGTTGTTTAAAATTACCGGCATAGTGCTTGGAATGTTTGTATTTGACTGAATTATTTTGAAATATAGAAACAATGGAATCACTTTTGTTAAAAGGCGGTACAAACCTTATAAATGTTCCTGAATTACTCAAGCGTCTTGACATTGGCTCCGGTCAAACGGTCGCTGATCTTGGCTGTGGCGGTGGCGGGCACTTTGTTGCGCCAACTGCGCTGATGGTTGGGTCCGGCGGTCTTGTATATGCGGTTGATATTCAGAAAAAAGTGCTGAATTCCCTTGAGGCATCGCTCAAGATTCAAAATATCGGAAATGTGAAGATTGTTTGGAGTGATTTAGAGCGGGTGGGGGCGGCGCAAATTCCGGAAAAATCATGCGATGTCGCCATTTTGGCCAATGTGCTTTTTCAAAACAAAAATCATGCGAGCATGATGCAGGAGGCAGCGCGCCTTGTGCGGGATGGAGGGAAAGTTGTTGTCATCGACTGGAAGAAAACCGGGGGTGTATTTGGTCCGCCCCAGGAGCTTCGTATCGCCCCTGACAGCGTTCAAAGGATTGGGATGGATGGCAATCTAGGATTTCTTGAGACCTTCGATGTCGGCGATTTTCACTACGCTGTCGTGTTTAAGAAATAAATATTGACGAGTGAATGGTGAGCGGGTATGATGAGAGCGTTAATCATTTATCCGTATTTTTTTGCACGTTTCTCGTATGACTGGACTTTCAGACCTCATGAACATTCGTTATTGGCTTACACCGAATCCCGGACAACTGAGCGATCAGACAGCCCTGTTGTTTGCTGTCATTTTCGGGCTGTTTATTGTGTTCAAAATACTGTTGCGCTCTATGGGCAGGCAGTATATCGTCTCGCTTTCGCGATACCACAAGGAGTTTGTCTATCGCCTTGAGAGGATGTCGTTAACGATGGGAGTACTGGGATTTGTTTGGCTTTTCTTTGCATACGAAATCATCCCATTCTTTTCCGGACGGTATTGGTTTGTCGTTTGGGTGCTCGGCGTTATTGTTTGGGCCTATTATATTTTTTACTATATTCGTTTTGAAGTACCCCAGCGCGTTGGACGAGACAGGGAACGGGAGTACGCGCGGAAGTATTTGCCGCGGAAAGGAAAGCGTTAACGGTTAACTTGGTAATGAAATGAGTACATTTCTATTCTCTTGAAACCGCCAAAGCATTGTCATCCCGGCGTAGGCCGGGATCCAGTATATCATTGTGGTGTTTCCTTATGTGGATTTATTTTTATTCTGGATTCCCGCCTCCGCGGGAATGACAGCTTCGGCGAAATGTGACAATTCTTTGACGATTTCATGGTGTACCGATTTATTTACCAAGCTAACCTATAGCTTGTAGTATGGTGAACGCTCGTTCAATGATAATGGTCGGTGACAAGGGCGAGGGTGAGGCACAAGATTTTCTGGCGCGGCGGGGATATGCGATTCTCAAACGCAAGTATCGCGTAAAGGGCGGGGAAATTGATATAATTGCAAGGGTGAAAGACACTCTTGTTTTTGTTGAAGTAAAGGCGCGTTCGTCATCGCGCTTCGGGTATCCCGAGGAGGCCGTAGGTGGTGCGAAAAAGAGGCGCATCGCACGCGCGGCGCGGGCATATCTTCGCGCATATCCGCAAGTGCCGCAGATGTATATTCGGTTTGACATTATTGCATTGTCCCGCGCGAAAGGCGCCGACGCAAATGAGATTCGCCATATTCAGGATGTCGATATCGGTGAGGAACTATTGTAGGATCTTTATTTGGAGTATTAATAAAAATTCGGTATACTAGTGAGCAGGGAGGTGGATAACCATTCTTGTTTTTACATGAATAAGTTCTTTTTACTCTTTTTCGTCCTTTTTGACATAACGGTGCTTCTCAGCGTACCGGTATCTGTCAGCGCCATTCAGCTTTCCCCAACCTTCCTTGAGTATGAGATGGCAAAAGGTACAAGCATGTCGCAAACCGTTCATCTCAAAAACGATTCGTCTTCGCGCATTACGGTGGCGCCTTCACTGTACGCGGTGGTATCGCAGGATGAGCGTGGATTTCCCGAGCTTGCGTCTCTTCCCGTCGATGCGTCGCTGCGAGCATGGATAGGGTTGGCTGACTCGAAGGGCATATCGCTTGCTCCCGGGCAAGAGAAGGACATTCCCGTCACCGTTTCGATTCCAAAAACGGCAAAGGCGGGAGGACAGTATGCGGTAGTTACATGGAACACAAAAGGGGCTGGCGGACCCGTCGGACTTTCCTTGAGTCCGGGGGTCAATATCGCCATCACTGTTCCCGGGGCTGTTGAGCACAAAGCGAGTGTCGCGCAATTTTCTCGCCAACAGCAGAGTTGGTTTGGCCTGTCGCTCCCGCTCGTATTCGTTGCAAAGGTGCGCAACGATGGCGGTGTCCATTTTTATCCGGAAGGGACGATTGAGATAAAAAACATCTTCGGATCAGTCGTTGCCCGCGTGCCCGTCCTTGCGCAAAAAGACAGCTCACTTGTCAGTGTTTTTCAAAAGCATCCCAACGGAAGCATACTGCCCGGATCGACGCGCGAACTGTACGGAACATGGGATGGCGCGTTTGCCTTTGGTCCGTATACCGCAACACTTGCGCTTGATACCCAAGAGGCCGGACGACTCATGGCGAACCAGTCATTTTTCATCACTGCGCCCGTCCTTTCCTATGTCGGGTACGCGCTGGCTTCTCTCTGTATTGTTTTGCTTTTACGATTTTTTCTTACCCTTATTGATGTAGTGCGCATGAAAAAATAAGCGTATGGCTCGCGAACAGGTTAAAAAAGGAATACAATTATTCGGCATATTCGCGCTCTTTTTGGCGCTTTCTTTTGCCATTCTGTCCTACACAAATGTTCAGGCGGCAAACCTGAGTTCCTTGAGCGATACGCTTACATCGTCCAAGATAAGTACGGCGGCAAACCACACCATTACATTTCGGTCGGCAACCGGTGTCGGTTCTGGAACCATCATTGTAAATTTGACATCAATCGTTGCAAGTATCGGATCGGTTGATTATACCGATGTCGATCTTTCATACGGTGGGGTCGACCAGACGCTTGGTGCAAGTGCCGGTGCGAATACGTGGGGCGTATCGGTCGCGGGCGGAGGCCTTATTACGTTTACCTATCCCACATCATGCACGTCGCCTTGTGCCGCCATTGCATCCGGGGCAACGGTGACAATTCTTGTCGGGACGCACGCCAATAGCGGGAATGCCCAGATGACAAATGCTGGCAGCGCCGGAAGCAGCTATGTGAGCATTGTTGCCGGATCCGATGTTGGGCTTTTTGCCGTTTCACTGTTGTCAAACTCAAGTGTCAGCGTGAGTGGCACGGCAAACATTCCGTCCGGGACAAGCAGCGCCGCGACATCTTCGCCATCGTCGAGCACGACAAGCACCACACCTTCTGCAAGCACAACCGAAACAACGCAAAGCACGTCGTCGACGACAGAAAGCACGCCGACATCATCGCAAACCGAAGCGGCACCGCCGCCGGCACCCTCGAGCGCTGAAACGATCGTCGCTCCGAAAACCGAATCAAAAGCAGTTCCAGCCACTCCCGCCACTCCTGCCCCGGCACCAAGAGAAGCGGCGCCGGAGCAACCCCCTGCTCCCGCTTTGGCACCGGCCGTAACGAATGAGCCCATCGCTCGACAGGAAAGTATCATTGTTCCGGCGGCAACCGGCTTGGGCGGTTCGCCCTATGTGGTCGGCGTGTCAAACGCGGTCGGTGGAAGCGGCGCGCAGGCGCTTATACAATCGGGAACATTTTTGACTGCCGATGGACTTTCAACGTCGGTCATTACCACGGTGACGCCCATGCCGTTTGATATTTCAACCGACTGGACAGGATGCGTGAATATAAAAAAGACGCCAATCCTTGGAAGAATCGCATACAGTTTGCAGGCCGCAAATAGCGCGCCAAAAAATCCCGGGGATGTGACTGTTGTTGCGCGGCGTCCTGTTCGCTTTACCATCCAGTATTCCCAAATAGACGTGGATCGGCAGGGGTTTGCTGAAGAATCTATCCGTCCGCTTGCCTATGATCCGGAGGACTGTAATCAAAAGGTTGAATATGTGCTCGATACGGAGAAAAATATGGTGACGATTACGGTGGCCCCAAAGACGTTTTTTGCTCTTACGGGAAGAAGCATGCCCGGATTTGTTGAAAAGGAAACGGTTGCGTATCCAACATTTGAGATCACGCCGGTCGTGTCGGATATCGCCCCCGACGATTTAAACCTGACCGACTCGGACAAAAATACGGCACTTGCATTAAGCGGGGATCAGTTTGTTGCGCGAGGAAACAGTACCGTTGACCTCTGCCTTTCTTCCAAACTTTTTAAGAAGCCGGTGAAGAAGATTATTCTTTCCATCGCCTCGACGCGCTATCCCCTTGCCTACAATGAGAGCCGCGATTGTTTCGGGGCAAGGATAAAGATTCCCGCACAAAGCGGTGAGCAGGATGTTGAGCTGAAGATTATCTACATCGACGATCAAGTGCAGATAATAAAGCTGCGCACGATTATTACCTCCCAGCTTCAGGCAAATCTTTTGACATACGCATTGCCGTTTCTCAATCAGATACAAGCGCTTAACGAACAAGTGGGAAAAACGGTCCAGCAGAATGAGCCGCTTATTCAGACGACGGCTGCGGTTGCAGTGCCTGTTGTGGGTGTTGCCAACCCCTCTCTCGTGACGAATGCGTTGAATTGGTATTACTACATCAATCACTTTTTCTCCTGGCTTCTTTCGCTGCTCGGTATTCGAAAAAAACGAAGATCCTGGGGGGTGGTGTATAACGCCATTACAAAAAACGTCATCGATCTGGTCATTGTACGACTGTTTGAAAAAGCGTCAAACCGCCTCATCGAGACGCAAGTGACTGATAAAAGCGGACGGTTCAGCTTCCTCGCGCCTCCGGGGCAGTACTACATTACCGCGACGAAAAATCCGCTCGTGTTTCCCTCGCATATCGTGAAGGGGAGCATTGATGGCGACTATGCGCATATTTATCGCCAGGAATCGTTTGCGATTTCAACGCCCGACCAGGCAATGACTTTGAGTATTCCGTTGGATCCTCCCGTTTTTGACCATGCGGTTGTTGGGCAGGCATTTCATCTTGTGAAGTGGTGGAAGACGTTCGTGGGAAAAAATCCACTCGCGCCGCTGCTGGTTGGTTTTCTCATCAGCGAAATTCTCGTTCTCTATATCCCCAATCCGATAAATTATACGCTTCTTGGGTTCAATGGTTTTTTTCTTGTCACGCAGATTGCTCTTGGCCTGAGATCTGAAAAATCATGGGGGCTTGTGTTTGATGCGCTCACGCTTGCGCCGGTGCCACTTGCCGCCATTACTCTTTTTGACGCGCAAGAGGGCAAGATGCTGCGCACGCGTCTTACGGATTACTTCGGACGGTTTAGCTTCCTGACGCCAACCGGCAAATATCTTCTTGCCGTGACGAAAGAGGGGTATCAGTTTCCCGTTCCAAAAAGTATGCATGTTGCAAAATACCATCATCTTTATTATGGCGATCCCTTCACCGTGAAGGGCAAAAAAGCATTCATCAAAACAAATATTCCGGTGATTATACAATCATCGGCGTCCACTCCTTCCCTCGCGCAGACAGAGCATGGTCCGGATGGCGAGCCGAGTGTTTCGTCTCAAGAACAATCCGCGCCCGAGGCGGCACCACCGCTCCCGCCCGCCCAGCCGGCAGGGGAAGCGCCGATTGGTGGAATACCCCCGCAGCCAACGAACACCGCATAAAATTAGCTGTTTTGGGAAGGTATCCTTGTTTTTTGACGGGTCCTTAGACCATTGACAAAAGGATATGCCCATGATATACCTATGGGCGCGGCGCGAGATGCGCCTTGACGCGTTCGATACCGTTCATCGCCACGTCTTTTTTATGAAACAATCAAAAAAAATCGCTCAGATTCTTTTTGCAGTGATGATTTCCTCGTCGATGATGGGGGTTTTGGGGCTGCCGACATCTGTTCGCGCGGACGAATCGCGCGAATACGTTGAGGGCGAGGTGTTGGTGAAATATAAGAAGGAGAGAATAAATTTGGAAACGGCATCGGGGAGGAGAGCGTCCGATCAATTTGGCCGTATTCGAAAAATGGAGAAAAAAGATGATTTGGAAGGGAACAACATCTCAATTCTTGCAATCGCCGATAACCAATCAGTTGAGACGGCAATTACCGAGCTGGAGCGGGATTCAAACGTCGAGTACGCGGAGCCAAACTATCGATACCGCGTTGACACAATCAATACGAACGATCCCGGCAGGGGGTCTTTGTGGGGGCTTGATAACACCGGTCAAACCCTCAATGGAATTGTCGGCACTCCTAATGCCGATATAAACGGTCCCGAAGCGTGGGCGCTTGATGAGGGGACGAAAGGAACAGTGATCGTTGCCGTTGTTGATACGGGCGTGGGATATAATCATCCCGACTTGAGCGCAAACATGTGGGACGGATCGCAATGCAAGGATGAAAACGGTGTTTTTCTCGGTGGATGCAATCACGGATATGATTTTACGGGTAACGACAAGACGCCGCTTCCCGACGGCGTGGCTCACGGCACTCATGTTGCGGGCACCATCGCCGCAGTAAAAAATAATGCGAAGGGCATCATCGGGGTTGCGCCGCGCGCACAAATCATGGCGCTGAAAGTAAGCGAAGGGCGGTATATCAATTCCGCGGCCGCAATTCGCGCAATTGATTTTGCAACGCAAAATGGCGCAAAGATTATAAATGCAAGCTGGGGCGGAGGGGGATTTTCTCAGTCCCTGTACGATGCCATCAGTCGGTTTCGAACAGCCGGTGGAATTTTTGTTGCCGCGGCCGGAAACGATGGAGAGAGCAACGAGACATATCACCACTATCCGTCCGATTACGACCTGGACAATATCATTTCCGTTGCGGCAACCGATCAGAACGACGGGTTGGCGTATTTTTCCAATTTCGGATCAACATCGGTTGATATTGGCGCGCCAGGGACTAACATTTACAGCGCCATTTCCGACTCAATTCAGACGCCGTTTTCAAGCGAAACATTTGAGAGCGCGACGCCGCCGGCAGTACCGCAAGGATGGACAAAGAACGGCAACTGGGGAACGACGCAGCTTGCAAGCGGTACCATCCTGGGCACAGTGCTCCAGGGGGATGTTGTCAACACGCCGTATGCGCAAACGGCAAATACCACTGCGACAGCACTTTCTCAAAATCTCGCCGGCATAAACGCGGCACAGATGACATTTAAAAGCCGCTGTGATACCGAATATCGGATAGCATACACTGATTACATGGCCTTGGAGTTCAGTGCCGATGGAGGCGCGGTGTTTGAAGAAGTCATGAGATGGGATGAATGGGATTTGGATGATAATAGCGATTCGGCGGGAAGCGCGGAGGGTACGCTGTCGCAGAAGATTCCTTCCGAATATTTAAAAAATAATTTCGTGTTCAGATTCAGATGGATAGCGAACGGGAATACCGACACGGGAAGTAGCGGAGGCGGGTGTCTTATTGACGATGTCAGTATTACGACAAGCGGCGGTGAAGACGGTTCTGCCGACCAGTATGCTTTTTATAGCGGGACATCGATGGCGTCGCCGCATGTTGCGGGTCTTGCGGCGCTTATTAAAGGAGCGAGCCCCGGCCTTTCGTCCGCGAGCGTAAGAACCATCATACTTTCATCGGGTGATCCACTCTCTTCACTGGCCGGAAAAACAACGACTGGAAAAAGAATCAATGCCGAAAAAGCATTGCGCGCGGTAAACCCGGCAAAAGCAATTACCGCATTTGCGTTTACGAGTCCTGCCGCGCAAGGCCTCATTAATGAATCAAGCCGTACCATTACCATTTCGGTTTCCGCCAATACGAACGTGACTGCCCTTGCTCCGACAATCACGATCACCGGTGCGTCAATTTCTCCCGCTTCCCTCACCGCGCAGAACTTTACAAATCCTGTCACCTATACAGTGACAGCGGGCGATGGAACGACACAGCAGTATGTCGTGACGGTGGAAAAACTTGAACAATCAGCGTTGACCATTTCACTTGATCAGGGAACTCCGAATGCTTCTCAGGCGGTTGTGGGCACGACGCAAAACGCCGGCGCGTTTTTGCTCCGTCTCGAAGCATCTGTCGAGGATATTGCAGTGAAAGATATCACATTCCGCACAACGGGGACGAACCAAGATGCTGCCGTTTCCTCTGCCACGCTTTGGACGGCGCCGGCCGCGACCGGCCCATGGACTCAAGCGGGATCATCGTCGGTATTTATCGATGATGGCGCTTTGCCCGGGTATGTGCGCTGGACATTTCCAACCCAGCCAGGCATTCTTGTCCAGAAAACATCGCCTGTTTTTCTTCTCCTGAAGCCGACGTATGCTTCTTCTTTTGGGTTGTCCGGTCTTATGCCGGCTTTTATGCTCGGTGATATCCAGGCAAGCGGTACGGCATCCCTCTCTTCTTTGTCGGCAAATGGCAGCGGGCTGACCAATGATTCGGGGATTATTGTACGATCAAACGGAAGCGCTGTATACACCGACTCAGGTGAAAACACGAGCATGTCCGCATTGTCCGCGGCTTCAACAGTGCTTTTGACGGCAGGCAGCACGCTGTTTGCTCCCGGTGATATCATATTTATCGATCAAGACAATGAAGGTGATTGGGATAGCGCAACAGAAGAGCTCATGGTTGTTCTTGCGGACACGGGGGCGGGTCTTACCGTGTCGCGCGCCGCGTTTGGCACCGTGGCCGGCACCTACACCGTCGGAAAAAACATCTATCGTCTTGATAACGCATCCGCAGTCCGCGGCATTGTTGGAAAACCGACAACCATTCTCAATACCAAGCTTTCATTTCAGGTAAACAGCGGTAGTCCGTCGGGAGTAGGCAGTAGCGGGTCTGCGCAGGAGGTCTTGCGGTTTGACGCGAAGGCAGAATCGAGCAGCATGAGCTCGAACGCAACGATTACGCGAGTTGACCTCACTGTTTTAAAAAATGTGGCAACAGTGAACAACGTGAAACTTTATGAAATCGGAACCAATACCCAAACACCTTGTTCGGCACTCTCTCAAGAAAAATGGCGATGTCTATTGATTGAGAATAATAGTATTTCTGATGGAGGCGTGCGCACCTACACGGTTCGCGCCGATGTCGGATATGGTACCGGCGGCAGCATAAACGGTACGCTCCAATTCAGTATTGCCTCTCTTGGCACGTCTGACACGGCAAACGACGCGAACGACGTGCTTTGGTCGGACGGTACGACGCCGCAGGACTGGGTGAACCAGTCGTCCGCACAAATGAACGGTCCAACACTTACCTCCGCGCAAGGCCCTTTCGACACATCCCGCCCAACCATATCCTCGCTTGTTTTTGCACATTCAGGGGCAGACAATGCGCTTGCTGCCGGCGATTCGATTATCGTCACGTTTAGTGAAATGATGGATCCGTCTGATATTGCTCAGGGGCTTATTCCCGGAGGAAGCGCGGTGACACTGGCGGATGGCGCGGTAGGCGACGTATCGCTTGCGGCAACAACAGGCGTCGTGACAATTGCAGGGATCGCAACGACCGATATTGATGCGGGCGCACCACCTGCCGGCGCCGCGTATACGACGACCGCTTCGCTGGATACAACCGGCACCATCCTTACGATTACGTTGAGCGCTATTGATAGCGGTACCGGACTCCTGTCTGCTGCGAATGTTTTTGGCGATATCACCGCCGTTGAAACGAGCATAAGCGACGTGAATGGATATCTGCTCGCCGACTCGGCCGTCACCGCGAGCGGTATCATCAGTCCCACAATGAAAATAATGACCGCATTTCGATTTTCTGATCCGGCGGCAGGAGGGGTCATCAATGAAGCAAATCATACCATTGCCGTCTCCGTTCCTTTTGGTACCAACGTCACCGCCCTTATTCCCACCATTGCCATTACCGGCGCAACGGTATCACCGGCATCGGGTGTTGTGAGGGATTTTACGAATCCCGTCACATATACTGTCACAGCCGCTGACGGGACAACGCAAGCGTATGTCGTCACCGTCACGTCTGCGAAAAATTCGGCAAAAGCAATCAGCATATTCGGCGTATCGACACCTTCGGGAAGCGGCGTTGTGAATGAAGCGAATCATACCATTGCCGTCTCCGTTCCTTTTGGCACCAACGTCACCGCCCTTGTTCCAACCATCGTCATGACCGGCGTGTCGATTTCCCCGGCATCGGGAGTCGCGCAAAACTTTACGAATCCCGTCACATATACCGTCACGGCGCAAGACGGATCAACGCAAGCGTACGTCGTCACTGTCACCCCTTCAAAAAATCCCGCAAAAGCAATTACCGATTTTTCAGTGAGCGCCCTCATTGTCAGCGGCACAATCAATGAATCCGCGCATACTATTGCGCTTACGGTCCCCTTTGGCACCAACGTCACCGCCCTTGTTCCAACCATCGTCATGACCGGCGCATCGGTGTCACCCGCATCGGGGATCGCGCAAAACTTTACGAATCCTGTCACGTATACTGTCACTGCCGCTGACGGGACAACGCAAGGGTATGGCGTTACAATCGTTTTTGTCGCGCCGAGTGCCGTTGCAACGGTGGTGTCGCAAATATATACCGTGAGTGCGGTTGCGGGAGGGGTTGGGATTATTTCCAACATTCCATTCGCGACATCGAAAGCAACATTTTTGGCAGGTCTTGCTAAGGCCGAAAATCACCAAACATGGAATACGGGGTCTGTCACCGATCCCGTGGCGAGCGGCAATACGTTGGTTGTCACAGCGCAAGACGGAAAGACGACCGCGACGTATGCGCTGAACGTTGCGTCTGACCCGGGCGCAAAAATCATAACGAGTTTCATAATAGACGTGGACAACTCTTCATTCGCGCCGCAAGGAATTATCGATGCAAAAAATTATACTGTTGTCGTCACACTTCCTTTTGGCAGCAGCGCGACCGCGCTTGTTCCTCGCATTACAATCATGGGTACATCGATATCGCCCGCTTCCGGTGTCGCGGCAAATTTCACGACGCCCGTCACCTATACTGTCACTGCCGCTGACGGGACAACGCAAGCATACGCCGTATCGGTAAAGGTTGCGTCTGCAAAGCAAACCATTCCGGACAAGGATGGTGTTGCAACAACGACAAAAGATGCGCCTGAAGTTATTGTCTCATCGTCAACGCAGGCAGTGACGGTGACAACGAACAGCGACACCCCCAGTCCGGGCATAAACTACGGCGCTCTTATTACCGGCGGAAAGGGAGTTATTCCAAAAACAACGATTGATGCTCCGGGTGCAGACGTAAGCATTCCGTCATCCACTACCGTGACGAGCGCGGATACGTCGTGGAACGGTGTCGTAGCCGCGCCCGTTGAAACAACCGTCACGCTTCCTGAAACATCGGGGCAAACGAAAACAGTGAGCAAAGCAATAGAGGTGGGCTTGTCTACCGGATCGTTGACATTTGATAAAGGGATACGAATCGTCATCCCCAACCAAATAGGGAAAAATGTGGGATATATGAGACAGGGTTCTGCGCTTACAGAGATCAACGCCGTTTGCGCAAGCGATGATCAGGCGGTTGGCAATGCGCTTGCCGCAAACAGCGAGTGTAAAATCGATTCGGGAACCAGCTTGGTTATTTGGACAAAACATTTTACAACCTTTGTCGTCTATACGCAAACCGCGTCAAGTAGTAGTGGCGGCGGCGGCGGTGGTGGAGGAGGAGGTGGCGGCGGTGGTGGTGGAGGAGGTGGCGGTGGTGGCGTGAGCCATAGCGCAGTGGCGACACCGCAGATTACTCGTCCCATTCGGCCCGATGGCGGATTTCGCATCGTGATAAATAACGGAGACGTCACGACACAAAACATCGGCGCAACAGTGACGCTTTTTGCAGGGAAAGACGTCACGCACATGATGATTTCCAATACCCCTGATTTTGCCGGCGCAACCGCCGTGCCCTTTTCGCAGAACGCTCCGTGGAGATTGTCGGATGGCGCGGGGGTAAAAACAGTGTATGTAAAGTTTTTTGATTCACAGAAGAACGGTTCGCCTGTTGTGTCCGATGCCATTATTGTAGAGGAGAATGATTTTGCAAGGAGTGAATCATCGCCTGCCCCTCTTGCGCAAACACAGGCACTCCCCATGCAATCACAGCCCCGCGGACAGGTGCTTGGCGTAAAGGTTTCGCGAACGCAAACCATGATGAGTAAACCATCAGCGCTTGCCGCGCGTCTTTCCGGTTCGATTCTTTTGCAGACCGAGGGAAAGGGGGAGGCGTGGTACGTGAATCCTGACAACAAGAAGCGCTACTATCTTGGCCGTCCCGCCGACGCATTTGCGGTTATGCGCGCGCTTGGCCTGGGAGTAAAGCATACGCTTCTTACCAGAACGGAGCCATATTATGGCCGCCTGCTTGGGAAAATTCTTCTTGATGTCGAGTCGCGCGGCGAGGCATACTATATTTCTCCAAAAGACAAGCAGCGACATTCTCTCGGCCGTCCCGCCGATGCATTCAGGACTATGCGGTCATTTGGTTTGGGAGTGACAAATAAAAACCTTGAAACAATAGAAATCGCGGCAGCGAAGTAGTATAGAGGCCTCTATACTTTGAATACAGTATTTGTATGACAAAAACATTCAAACGCTACTTCATTCCGCACGAAGAAAATAACTATCATCCTCATGTTTTGCATGCGAGGCGCGCAGTGCTGTACGGTTCCTTGGGCATTTTCACGAAGGTAGTCGTTGCTGCGTTTGTTTTGACTGTTCCGCTGAGCGCATATATGGCGCCCGATGTTCTGAAAATCCAGGCAGATGAAATTTTCGATCGAGTCAATGCTCTTCGACTCGAGAAAGGAGAGCCGTTATTGGGGAAGGTACCACCGCTCGAGCAGTCCTCTCAGGCAAAGGCCGATGATATGGCGAAAGAGCAGTATTTCAGCCATACGGGATCTGACGGAAAATCCATTACGTCATTGATGCAGCGCTATGCATATGACTATGAATACGCGGGTGAAAATCTCGCAATGGGATTTAATACTCCTGATGACGTAGTACGGGCGTGGGAGAAAAGTCCGACTCATTACGCAAATCTTATTGACGAGGACTATGTTGACGCGGGTATTGGCATGAAAAGCGGCGAGTATGAAGATATTCCAACCACCTATATTGCCATGCATTTTGGCGCACCGCGAACGACAGCGCCCAAGGATAAAAAATCAGATGTGCGAACTGGCATGGCGGAAAATAAAAAACGTGGTGCCCCGACAACCCGGACGGCACCGCGTGCCGCAAGCACTGCCCAAAAGAAGGACGCCACAGAAAATGTTGCGGGCGTAAGTGTTGCCAAAACGCAAGAGTCCATTGCGTTTGACAGAGCCGGGTCGCGGGTATATTGGAAAGCGGATGGCGACGGTACGCTCATTTCGGCAAGGGCTTCCATCGCGGGTCCGGTACGCTCAGCCGAGATCTCTGTGGGGCCACACCGCATTGGGTTGGAAAAGGGAGAGGCGGGCATCTATGGCGGGTCGCTTTTAATACCCGATTCACCGGATGAGCTTTTTCATACGATTATTTCACCGTCACTCCTTATCGTAGATGAAGCGGGGAATACAGTGCAAGAGAGCGTAGAATGGAACAGCATTAAGATAGTCAGTCCGCCGCCATTGAAAAAATATGTATTTGCCAAAAGCGTCGAAGGGCCGACCGGGCGTCTTTTTTCATTGACAGAGTGGCTCTATCGGGGATTTATCGTATTTTTTGGCATTGCCCTTGCGCTGTGCATCTTCATCGAATATAAAAAACAGCTCCCCATTGTCATCGCCCAGACCCTCGTTCTTATCGGCCTCTTTTCTTTCCTTTTGTGGGTGTAGGCCCATGGTCTTGACAAAGACGCGGCGGGCCGGTAGTATATGGTCATGAAGGATAGTGGTCTACACTATCTTTTTTTATTCGCACGGGTCGGGGAGATTCGTAATTTTGAAAGGACGTATGAACAATCCAATAGCATCAGCGATAAAGCAGATTTGCGATGATCGGGGGATTCCTCAGGAGCAGGTCATTGAAGCGCTGGAAGCGGCGCTTGCTGCCGCCTATCGTAAGGACTTTGGTGAAAAGAATCAAAACATCAAAGTTGATTTCGATCTCAAGACCGGCGATTCACGCGTGTTTGACGTAAAGACCGTGGTTGATGATTTGCCTCCGGAAGAAGAAACAGATGAGAAAGATGAGAAGGAGGAAGAAAAGAAAGAAGATGCCAAGGCGTCCGGCAAACAGGAAGAGCTCGCGGAGGTGGAGGAGGGCGAAGATGAGCGACGGCGCTTTAATCCAAAGACCGATATTCAGGTCTCTGAAATTCGGGAAACAAGGCCGGATGCGGAGGTGGGTGACGAGATTCGCACAGAACTTTCCGCGCCGGCAGAATACGGACGCATGGCGGCGCAGACCGCAAAACAGGTTATTATTCAAAAAATTCGCGAAGCGGAGCGCACAATTCTTTTTGATACGTTTAAGGGAAAAGAAGATGCCATCGTCATCGGCGTGGTGCAGCGCAGAGAAGACAGTCGCGTACTGATTGATCTTGGGAAAGTGACGGCAATCCTTCCGCACAATGAGCAAATTGCGCGCGAACGGTATATGTCCGGCGATCGCGTCAAGGTATACGTGAAGTCGGTCGGCGAGTCAAACAGGGGGCCGGAGATTATTGTCTCACGCGCAACGCCGCTCATGGTAAAGAAAATTTTTGATTCGGAAATTCCGGAAATTGCATCCGGTGCGATTGAGATAAAAGGAGTGAGCCGCGATGCGGGCAATCGCTCAAAGGTTGCGGTTTGGACCACGCAAGACACCATCGATCCCATTGGTTCCTGCATCGGGCAGCGCGGAAGCCGCATCCAGATGATTATCGCAGAGCTCGGCGGTGAAAAAATCGATGTCATTCAATATGACGACGACCCGAAGGCATTTATCGCAAACGCACTTTCCCCCGCAAAAATTTCTTCCATTGAACTTTTTCCCGAAACGAAAATCGCGCGCGTCCTGGTGGGGGAAGATCAGCTTTCCCTTGCCATCGGGAAGATGGGGCAAAATGTAAAACTCGCATCCCAGCTTACCGGATGGAATATAGAAGTGCATCAAGAAGGTGTTGTCAGAGAATATCGAAAAGGCGTCAAAGACGCCGATGATCAGGACGCAGGCGAGGAGATAGATATGCGTAAATCAGCAACAGATGAAGATCGGACGGATGACGCACCCCCCTTGATTGAAAATTAATCTAATTCCTAATTCACTAATCAAATCCAAA
>JACQWH010000002.1 GCA_016209345.1 Candidatus Uhrbacteria bacterium | reverse complement strand
GTGCTATGATTGTTCATAGGGGTAGGTCTGGTTAATGGTTAGCGTTCACTTTCATTATACCAGATTTACCCTTTTTGAATTTACACACTTTTTAGTATATCACCTGATTCATTGGTTCCACAAAAAGATATTGACGAGTTTTTGGCTGAGAAGGATAACAAGAATAAAAAAAAGTTTGAAGAGTATAATGGTGATGAGAAAGATAAAATTCAAAATCACCCATATTTAACAAGAGAAGAATATGAGGATGAGAAGGCTTTAGAAAAATATTCGCATACGAATAATCTTCATGCACGTTTTCAGGATTGGGACATCGATCACATGAAGAAAGATTTGGCAGAAGGGAGAATACCAGTAACTTGTCGTGATTTATACTATCTTCACAAGAGAGGTCTTTTAAAAAAATTATTCGATGAGGTAGGTTATTCGACAATTAAAGATCTCCACGATTTTACCAATCATTATCAGGAACTATGGGATTCTGTCGACAATGACTTCGTCAGGCAGGGCGGTAAGCATCGATACGGTTCTTTAAGAGGTACGTGGGCAATGGAGCAAGAAAAACTCTCTGAAACTCAGTTAATGGTACTTAACGAGTCGCAAACAGCTTTGCTTCAAGGAGAAAATCTCGCCCGAAAAGTTTACGTTGCGTTACGAAAACTTGGTATGCCGCCTGAGTTTATGTGTGGTTGATGACATACCTGGTTCAAGAAGGCACCTCTGCAAGGATGATCACAGATAGGTATAAGGAAACTGCACAGAAGTATGGATTATCCATGGTGCAACACATAGTGAATTATCAAACCTAGCTTTATGAAACTTGGCATCATCTTACAATCCAACAAATCAGAGCATATCTGGAATACCTTTCGTTTTGGCATAACGTCGCTTAAAGCTAATCATGAAGTGACGATCTTTTTGATGAACGACGGTGCGGAGCTGGAGACAATAGCAGATACAGATGATTTTGATATTTCCAAAAAGGTTGCTGAATACAAGGAACGGAAAGGATCTCTCTACGCCTGCGGAACGTGTTTGGAATTTCGTGGCAAAAAAGAAACCGCGGTATGCCCAATTTCAACAATGGCAGATTTGCTCAAGATGGTTGAGGAGAGCGATAAAGTGTTGGTGTTTTAGGCAAAGCAAATGTGGCAAGATTGTTCGTAACGATCTTACCGATTTGCAGGAAAGCTTGAATGTATCAGCCCTTCTTGATTGTCCAAGTCAGCATTTCTGTGTTAATGTTATCTTGAACCTATGGACATGAAAGATGCTCGAATTCAGAAAGCATTTGATTGGCTCGGCAAAGAAAATGGCGAGAATTTTTTATTACCCGATGAACATTGTCCGACGCGAGATGTTTTTCAGGGGCGGCTAGAGAAAATGAATATCCTTTTGAAAAATGCGCATGAGCTAAATGACATTGCATCTCTCATCGTGGTCATAGTTGGAGAAATTGGCAACAATGCGTTTGATCATAATCTGGGTAACTGGAGGGATGAGGTTGGCGTATATTTCAGTTATGACATAACTGCGAGATGTATTGTGATTGCAGACAGAGGTCTTGGAGTTCAGACGACATTGAAGCGGGTTCGACCGGAAATACAAAATGATTGCGAGGCGCTGACGATTGCGTTTAAAGAAATTGTAACGAGTAGAGCGCCAGAAAAAAGAGGCAACGGACTTAAACTGGTAGAGAAAATGGTACTCGCGCAGAATATGAAGCTTGACGTTTATTCGGGAGCTGGTCACTATGGTATCGAACATGGTGAGACCATGTGTTCAGGAGAAGAGAAAGTATACAATGGTGTTATCGCAGTGTTAAAATTTTAGGCAGCTATTATGCGTATTCAAGTAAAACAACTAGGGGCAGTGTTGAGTTCGCGCCCGGCTGGCAGGGAGGCGCTGTTAGCGGTGCGATCAAGTCTTCTTCGCGATGTGAAAAAAACAGAAGCACTAGAATTAGATTTTGAAGGAGTTGATGCACTCACCCCTTCTTGGGCAGATGAATTTGTGACGCCACTAAGAGAAGAATGGGGAGATATGCTTCACTGTGTGAATACCCAAAATCCTTCCGTGAAAGCTACGCTTGAATTTTTAAAGCAAATCCACGCAACCTAAAAAGGTACCTGACACCTTTATTCTGACACCTTTATTCAAGTAAAACAACTAGGGGCAGTGTTGAGCTCGCGCCCGGCTGGCAGGGAGGCGCTGTTAGCGGTGCGATCAAGTATTCTTCGCGATGTGAAAAAAACAGAAGCACTAGAATTGGATTTTGAAGGAGTTGATGCACTCACCCCTTCTTGGGCAGATGAATTTGTGACGCCACTAAGAGAAGAATGGGGAGATATGCTTCACTGTGTGAACACCCAAAGTCCTTCCGTGAAAGCTACGCTTGAATTTTTAAAGCAAATCCACGCAACCTAAAAAGGTGCCTGACACACCTTTTGCGCATTGATAAGAACAAACTATGAATGAACGCAAATTCTCCTACATGTCATTGGGCACTATTACTCCAGCCCAAATTGATCATTTTTTGGAAGTGGAAGATTCACTTGAGCACTTAAGAAAAATGGGCAGCGTATGGATGAGCCCAGATATAGCTATAGAAAAACCCACGATCATTAATCCGGATGGCCATTATGGAGGTGTTCATGTGGTTTTGAGCAAAAAAGATTTACCTCCCGGTTTACCGATTACGAGAGGGGCGCTTGGTTCTTTGAAAATATCTGTTCGAAGTTTTTTCGCCCAGGTTGGCATAGACATAGTGCCTGATAGCATCTCTTTGACAGATGAAATGCTTAATGATTTAGGGACAGGCGGAAAAACCCCGATTCCTGTTGATATAGTAAATCATGGACAAAGAGCAGTGGAATTGGATGGAAATATTATGCGATTTTTTTGGGTTGATGGTCTTAAAGGGTTAAGGGGGCCAGAACTTTTGAGAACGATACAGTCGGGTGAATTTACCGTTGACGGGGTCGAGGGGGAAGATTGGTTTTTGGGTGGGTATGAACAAGACGATAAGATTGCAAACCCCGATAAAGGCCTGTGTGTTGTCGTTCGCCTGAAACCTCAAAAATATTATGCTCCTTATGCGCCAGAACCGATCAAGAAAAATAATACTTTAAAAACAAGAGATGATTTAGCTGATATTCTTAAACCAATTCCTCCCGGCGTTAGATTGAGTTTTGAAATAAGTGAAACGCCGAGGATAAAAGTGGGGGATGGCATAGTCGCGGTTATTAATACCGGGGTGGAAGAGCAAGGCCAGCGGCATATAAGCTCTCCGCTCATTGATTCCGGGTCTGATTGGCCAATTAGAACAGAAACTTTGGAAGGAATGAATAACGTTGAATTTTTTCTTTATAGAAAATGATTGCCGGCTCGCTGAAGGGGGTACGAAAATGAAGATGTTCAGCCGGAACGAAGCCCACACTTGAACTATATATTAATGGACAATATTGACAAACTATATATAGTTTAGTTGTAAGAATCAACCGCGTTGTCATTCCCGCGTAGGCGGGAATCCAGTCCATAAAATGATTTTTCTTGTGGGCTGGATCCCCCGGCAGAGCCGGGCAAGCTGGCCTGCGCCGGGATGACAATTTCGTAATTCCAAAGTATAATACATAATCTATGGACAGGACAAAAAATACCGTCATCAGCGCTGCATTTATTTCATTATTCATCGCCCTGCTCGTCATCGCATTGCCTGTAATGGCAGATTCGATAGGCGCGGACATGCAATTTATTAATGATGCGAAACTGCGCGTATTGAAAAATTGCGGCAGTCAGTTTGACTCATTTGGGAAAAACATTGTGATGCCGTACACGCTTTGCAGGAATGATTCTTTCGGAGCATGCAATCTTGCCAAAGACCCTTCGGTGCCAAAATGCGATGAATACGCTCTCAACAAATGCCGTGCGCCGGTTGATGAATATTTGAAAACATGCAGTGGCGGCGGTGAGGAGAAACCGAAAATAACAAATGACACGCCGAAGAAACAAGATGGCGGAGAAAAAATAAACGCGCGCATTGGTGCGAACTCCGCGCGCATCGTAAGCATTACGGAGGATGTTCTCGTGCGGAATTATGATGCGAAAACGAAGAAATGGACGAAGTGGAGGGACTTAAAAACATCTGATACGCCCGGAGAAGGATACGAAGTGTCAACAGGACCCTTGTCATCGGTTGTCATGGAGTTTGCGGAAGGCCATCGCGTAGAAATTAAATCACTGACGGTGATCAGGGTTGGCACGCTCTTAAATCCGAAAGACCGCGTGAAAGTCCAGCTCCTGTTGAAATTAGGAGAAATAAACGCCCGGACGCCACAGCAAAAGGTGATATCAACAGATTTTAGCATCAAAACGCCGACGGCAACCATGAGCGTTCGCGGAACGGATTTTTCAGTACGATTTGATGATAAAAAGAATGAGACGTTCGTTGCCGTTCGCGAAGGGAAACTCTTTGTCGTGCCGGAGAATAAAAAGCTGAAATCCGTTACGCTGTCAGCGGGCAAGGAAGCAACAATAACGAAAAAAACGTCAACAGGCGCAAAGCCATTTTCAAAGGCAACAAAAAAGTGGTCCAAAACCGTCCAATGAAGATAAGGGGGGGACGGATAAGCTTTTGATACGAACCCATCATGGGTGAAAAAAGGTGCCCGACCCCCCTTCTTTCTCAAAATAAATAATAAATAAAATCTCTATGGGAGAAGCAAGACAGCCATTTTATAAAGATAAATTTTGTGAAGCAGTTACTGGCTATACGGATCGGGTGTTACGAGAGCGTATTAGTGAAGGATACGTTACCCCCCAAGATCATGCTATAGATAGTATTGCAGGTCACGACATGCCTAGATCTTCGGGAGAGGTAATTGCTGACAGGTTAAACGTTTTTATGGATACGCCCTTTAAGATCCCCCTGCGAGACGTTCCTATAGATGAACTTTATGCTGCGTTCAAAAGATTTAAGGAATGGGAGGAATACGTGCATCCTCGCGATAATGGATTTGAACTTCATGAAAATTATTGGGGACCAGCATATCGGGCGATAGAGGATGCGTATGCAGTACAAGATGAGCGAGGGGTTAAACTTGCAATCATGGATCTAGTCGACAAAATCATACATGATTAACAATTAAGGTGGACGAGGTGCTTAAAAAGACAAGAGGATGATTCTATGAAAATTTTTCTTATCAGACACGGTGAAACAACGGGCGATATTGAAGATCGCTATGGCGGTAGCTACGATGATCATTTGACAGAAACGGGGGAAAAGCAAATGGGGGCGACGGCGTCAAAGCTCGTGGGCAGTGGGATTGAGGCGATTTTTACCAGTCCTCTTATCCGTGCGCTGGAAGCGGCGCAAATTATTAAAAGCGCCACAGCCGCGCCTATTGAGATTATTTCTGATCTAGCAGAAAGGCACTATGGGATATTGACCGGCTTGACAAAAGAAGAAGCAAAACAAAAATATCCCGAGGCAGTACACCAGCATGAGGATTACTTAAATACCGACCCCGAAGGCGAAGGATACGATCATTTTTGCGACAGGGTTACCAAAGCGTTCAGATCAATTCGCGCAAAAGATCACAAGACTGTCGCGATTGTTACTCATGGCGGTCCGATAAAATGCATCCTTCGATCGCTGGAGATGAGTGTTCCTGACCGACTGGACGACGGAGCTATTGTGGAAGTTGAAGTATGAAAAAATTATCATTTCCGACTATCGTATGTTGCGCCTTGCTGTTCGGCGATCTGGTCCTTATCCTTGCCCACAGTACCCTGAGGCAATCATTGGGTTTTTTTGACCTTGATAAAGAGGGAAGTTTGAAAGCCGTGTTTTCAGGTTTTCAGCTCATTGCATCGGGTGTTGCCTCGGGGTGGATTGCTTTTTTGTCATCACGACTGCGCGCGCCGCGCCTTTTTGTATGGCTCTGGTCAACGATGAGCGCTCTTTTCATTTATCTTGCGCTTGATGATATGATGATGATTCACGAACGCATTGGATTTGTATTGAATAACTGGACAGGTTTGCACGGTGCGTACGAGTCCTTTAATTGGCTTATATACTTTACCCCCCTTATGATAGCGGGGCTTCTTGCGTTTGTTGCGGCCGTACGCGCGCTTTTGCGTATCGATGCCCGAACTCGGTTTTGGGCTATCTTTGGATTTGCCGGTTTCGTTCTGACACTTCTTTTCGAGGTGGTGGGTGGATATCTTTTGCAAGTGGGGAATACCCCGCTTTATCAGCTATCCATTATTTTTGAAGAATCGTTTCTTCTTTTCGGAGAAACATTCTTTCTTTCCGCCTTGGTGCTTGCCGTACAATCTCTTTTCTCGCGATGTTTTGTGATGCGCGCCACTGAAGATATCCCAGCGCCCGCTCGGGACACCATCGCGCATCCATGATATACTTATATTCACGACAATAGACGCCCCTGAGGCGCCGTTCGCGCGCAAGGGTAAAGGTCGAGAATATTTATCATTATTAGGTTATTTTTATGAACACAACAACAATGACGTGGGCTGCGGGCGCGCTTATCGTCGGTATCGCGATTGGCCTGTTGTTTTCCACAACAACAGCACCGCTGACAAGAGAAGCCATTATTGGATCGGCATTCATGATGCGCGACGGAGGGTCATCAATGCGGGAGTTGAGCGCCATGATGCAAAATGGTGGACGTATGATGTCCGAACGGGGCGAGAAATACAGCGATGAAGAAATGAAACAGCAGGGAATGGCCATGATGGACAACGCCGAACAATTCCGCGGTCGCGGTTCGGAAATGATGGAACGGGGAAATGGTATGATGAACATGATGCGCTGACAGGCGGACATCTTCAAGCTCTTAGGATTTAATCTAACACAGTACGTCTATGAGACCGTTTTCAAGAGACACCAAGTCAGGCAAGGGAAGAGGCGATAAAAAATTCGGAGGGCGAAGTCAGTCGAGCCGGAGTTTTGGCGAACGAGATTCATCACGCACAGAAATGTTTAGCGCGACATGCAGTGAGTGTGGCAACGCATGCGAAGTTCCTTTTAAGCCGACCGGGAGGAAGCCAATCTTGTGCGGCAATTGTTTTAGGAAAGATGCACCGTCCGACCAGAAGCGATTTAGGGGCACGAGCTCTGACCGACCGCGGTTTGATAGTCGACGTACACCGTACGGAGATCGAGGGGAGTCAAGCACCTATAGGGGCAGAGGTTCCGATTCGCAGAGTGATGAGCTTAAGAAAATCAACGCAAAACTCGACGCGATTCTACGCCTGCTTTCGTGAAGTTGACAAATAGTGTTGCTATGGTATAATAATATTATGTATCACTAATAATATTATAGTACATCAATAGTATGAACACCGAAATTGTAACCATGACCGCGCAGGGGCAATTGACGATTCCAAAAGAGTTTCGCACCGCATTCGGCTTGCGCGGATCAACAAAGATGGCGATACGAAAAAAAGGCAACCTTATGATCGTGGAGCCGCGCAGCGATTTTTGGGACCTGAAAGGATCATTGCAATCTCGCGTGAAGAAGAGCGACCGTGCAGTGCGCGCGGCGCGTACCGTATTTGAGAAAAAGTGGGCTCGCACCATGTAGTATGATGACGTATCTTCTTGACACAAATGTGCTCGTTCGGTTCCTGGTTGGAGATAACAAGCCGCAACAGGAGCAGGCGGCGAAATGGTTTCGTCAGGCAGAGGCGAACGACATTGAGATTGTTATTGATCCGGCGATCATTGCAGAGACGACATTTGTTCTTTCATCGTTGTACAAATTTTCGCGTGATCGTATTGCCGACGCAATGGAGGTGCTGTTAAGCCAGCGGTGGTTACGCGTGCGTGAGCGCGAAGCGCTCCTTGACCTGTGGCCCTCGTATCGCGCGGGTTTTCATTTTATTGACAGCTACCTCATTGCGCTTTCAAAACCAAAAGGAATAGCGGTTCTGACGTTTGATAAAAAATTAAAGACCCGCGCCCGCTAGAAATTATGGATAACGCACGCGGCATCAGCATAATGCGAGGATTGTTGTGGGCGGGTATAACGCCGCTGGTGGTCCTTATTCCGGCCATAGCCGCTTGGATTTTTGGCTCCGTGTTTTTTTCCGGGCATCTCTTGACCGCTCCTTTTGGTACCATGCTCGGTTTTTTCTCAGCAATCATCATTCTTTTTCCGTGGGAGTTTGCCGATATGATTCTCAAAACGTGCAAAGACCTTCCCCCACAGTGCGATACGGCCGCTGCATTGTTTCAGCTGTTATTTCAGTCGTTGGCGCTGTCACTCGTGTTCTATGCATGCGCCGGATTTTTGCTAGGGCTTCTTCACCAATGTGTTACTGTTTCGACAACAAAAAACAATTGTGTAGGAATTAGTGTCACACATAAAAAAATAGCACTCACGCTCTGTGTACTATTATGCGCCTTGATAGTATTGATGATTTGGGGCACTGTTTTAAATTTACAGAATTTACAGATGATGCTGTAAGTACTTATGTTGGCGAACGTCGAAAAAGCATCTCTTCTTAAAAATGACGAACGTGGGAGTACCCATGTCTTTTCTGCTCGCGAGAGCGGATATTTCATTGTGCTTAACCGGAAAAAGGGAACAGTAAGCGGCAATCACTATCATAAGGGGGCGATGAAGTCAAAATCGCCGGAGATTTTTTATCTCGTAAGTGGTAGGGCGGAATTGACGATTCGCGACATGAAAACCAAAGAGGAGGAGGTGATTGACATTGAGGAAGGAATGAAGGTGGAGATACCGGCAAACGTCTACCATGCAGTCAAGGCAAGAACCGACATTATTCTTATGGAGTTCATCACCAGCAAAGAGGATTTTCAAAAGTATGAGTCGGATACCGTGAAGTTATGACACCATTATGCAGATACGCATTAACAAATTTTTGGCAGACAAGGGTATTGCATCGCGCAGGGCAATTGATGCGATGATTGCCGACGGGCGCATTACCGTAAATGGGGGCCGACTTGAAAAGCCCGGATATCTTGTACAGAAAGGGGATCGTATTACGATTGATGGCAAAGCGGTGAGCGCGGAGCAGAAGAAAGAATACGTATATATTCTCCTCAATAAGCCCGCCGGCTGTATCACCACAAGCAAGGATACGCATGGGCGAAAGACGGTTCTTGACTATGTAAAGATCAGAAAGCGGATCTTTCCTATCGGCCGCCTTGATAAAGATACGACGGGCGTATTGCCGTTGACCAATGACGGTGATTTAGCCAATGCACTCATGCATCCTCGCCACGAAGTTGAAAAAGTGTATCGGGCATATGTGAATAAGCCGTTTTCCGCAGCCGACAAAAAGAGATTTGAATCTGGCATTATGCTTGATAACAGGTCCGCCAGAGGCGGATCCGCCCTCGGCGGAAAAACCGCTCCATGTACCACCCGCTTCTTCCGTAATAACAGAAGAGATGTTATCATAACTATACATGAGGGGCGCAATCGTCAAATCCATCGTATGTTTAACGCGCTTGGAGTTACCGTAGAGCGCCTCGATCGCATGTCCTACGCGGGCCTTACTGTCGGGAGACTGAAACAGGGAGAATGGCGGCATCTTTCACCTCAAGAGATTAAACATATTAAATCACTATGATCACCCTCATTGGCGGCGCGTCGCGGCTTGGAAAAAGCGTGCTCGCAAGACAACTGATGAAAAAAACCGGTATGCCGTGGCTTTCGTCTGACGCTCTTCGCAGCGCGTTTTATGAGATGGCGCCAAAGGAAAAGAGGGATATTCTTTTTCCTTGCGAGGGAGCAGAAGACAATGATGAAGTCTTTAAGAAATCAATTGCTGCTACCGTACGAGACCAAGTCATTGAAGCACAATCGATGAGGAGTGGATTGTATGCGTTTTTACAAAGTCATTGCAACAGTGAAGACCCCCTTATTCTCGAGGGTGTTCATTTTTTGCCCGGAGACGTTGCAGTATTTGCAAAAAAGAATATCTCAAAGAAGAAGAATATTCGCATAATTTTTCTTATTGATACCGATCCGAAGAATATATTGCGCGGACTGCACGCAAATACCGACCCTCATGATTGGCTTAAAGGCGCGCGGCCGACAACATATGAAAAAGTGGCAGAATTTATCGCGGCATTCAGTATGCACATCAAGAAAGAGGCAAGGAAATATCGTATGCCAATCTATATGCGGACGAATCACTTTAAGAATGACATGAATCTCTGTACGAGGATGCTTGCAAGGTGATAGTATGAAAAAACAAAACCCAATCATCATCTATGAGTGGAAGGATAACCCGGAAGAATCTTTGTCGTCACAGTTAATGAAGTTCGTAGCACGTTTGTATGAAGGAAGTTTTTCGAAGAACATATAAAAAATTTTTAACCCGTCCTCTCGATGACGCATTCGAGCTTGATCACGATGGGCTGTATTGTATTGAAATTGTTTCCTCCGCGCGGAGTTGGTGGCAGAATACAAAAACAGGACGATCATTTCTCAAAAAAGATAGCACCACGTTCCTGTTGGATAAAAAAAATTTTCCAACAGAAAAGAGAAAATTACTGGCCAACGATCTTTGGAATGGAAATGTCCTGAAGGGGCATGACAAGATGGCGTGCGTGATCACGTTTCTTGAGAAGGGCGCGCATTTATTTTTGTTCCCCGTTCATGGAGCGCCATTTCTTGACTATCTAGCCGTTTACGCTATAGAAAACCAGAATGTAGAATATAAAAATCTACAAGCAGGGATTCGAGACAGGACTCCATGGATTACTTTTTTGTTCAGAGAGTCAGCAGCACTCTCGTCACTTTCGGTTATCGCAAAGGCGGAAAAACAGAAGCGAGATGACGAGGACATCAGCATTTTCGTTGACGGAGTCGTCATAAAAAATGAGAGTAAAAAAGCGCACCGTGATTGGTATTGGTGTGGAAAGATTCTCAACGGGAAAGCGAAAACATTTCAAAAAGATTTTAGCGAGAATAATACGCCGATGCGTATTGATTTTGCTGCTGATGAAGGACCGGCTATAGAAAAGCTTTCTCTGAATTTTTTTCACCATGACCCCCTTCGCTTGCGAGGGACGGTTGCACTCCATGCCGATATACAGCAGACCGATTTTGCCCGTTTACGTGAAGGCCCTCATCTCGTGGCAAATGAAATCGCAAAGCTCCGCAATGGCGATCGCGTCGAGATTCTTGAAGAGCGGGTGATTGGGGATTGGATTGAATCCCGTTCGTATATTTGGCACCGTATTCGCTGGAATGATACAAGTGGATTTATCCATTCTTCATTTATTGAAATCAATGTCAGTGAGCGGGAACAGGTAATCAGGAGAATAAAAGAAGAAGCAAGGGCAGTTGGTTTCGATTCAGATTTGGCTGTCGCGTTGGCGGGCTGTGAATCGCTATACAAGCCATTTGCGGCATCGCGCCCCTTTGAGGAAAAAGATGAAGAGGGAAGTCCGATTGCCGCACGTGGCATTTTTCAGCTTACGGCAATAGCCGTTCAACAATTACATCAGAACAGCGGCATATATTATTATGATGTCAAGGATTCATTTAATACCCTGCAGAATATGGCGGGGGGCGTCAGATATGCGGCATGGCTCTATGATGCTTACTATAAAGGCACGACGCAAGCGGAAAAAAAATTCATTGCGGCATATAATGCTGGTCAACGATTTATTCCCTCAAAAGGAGCATTAACGTATGAGCACATTCCAACTGATGAGAAGCGACAAGAGGCGCAACGCCACGTTCGATGCGTGTTAGAGCGAAAGAGAAGAAAAACAAAGAAAAACATTCTCAGCATTCTTTTGATTTTTACTTTGGTGGGTCCGGTAGGCACATCCGCACTGCGGTATGCCGATGAGAATGATTTTTTTGAGCCGGTTGTTTCGGCGCGCGAGGCCCTCTTGGCTGATATTTCGTCATTCCCGGCGCACGTGGTGGACGAAGAGAGCGGACAACTTATTTTTTTTGATTCAAATAAAAATGAGGCGGGACGCATCCCTCTCCACCAGTTACAATTTGAATCATCAGCCGATATTCAAATGAATGAACATGCGTCACCGTTTGTTTCGCTCGGCACTGATGTTGTAGAATATCCAGCAAAAACATTCTATTTTTCCGCAACGTCCTCATTACTCTGCGGCAACGATAACTGCGGATGGGCACTTTTTCGTTATAGTGCCAACAGCGGCATAGTCGAGCGCATTTCAATGGATGGTTTGAGCTCCGGACTTCGATTGAGCGTTTCTCCAACGGGGTCGTATCTTGCCGTATTTTCATTCTATGCAGCTGGTTTCTGTCGCGGGAAGGCATTTATAGGACTCCTGAATTTGAAAAATTTGCACTATGCTCCAATAGAAGGATTTGAGGATGACGATTATACGGCTTCGTATATTCAAACCGCGCGATGGGTTTCAGATTTAGAAATGGAATTCACCGTCAATCATGGCTGTGGCACGCGAGATGATAACCGAAGCAGGGATAGAGTATATCGATATAATTTTTTTGATAAAAACGTGCGCCTGATTCACGAAACATATTATTCGTCAGGCGGTTAAATATATGGAAAAACAAAACTCAATCATCATCTACGAGCGGAAGGATGGGGCGCACTTTGAGGTGACGCTCAAGGAAGCGACGATTTGGCTTTCCCAACAGCAGATCGCCAATCTTTTTGTCGTACGAAATCCTGCCGTTTCAAAGCATATCAAGAATATTTACGCAGAAGGCGAGCTTGACAAGAAATCAACTGTTTCCAAAATGGAAACAGTTCGGCGCGAGGGCGGGAGATTTATTAAACGAAAAATAGAATATTACAACCTTGACATGATTATTGCCGTCGGTTATCGCGTAAGTTCTCGGCACGCAACGCGATTCCGCATTTGGGCGACGCGGATTTTGCACGACCATCTTGTCAAAGGATACACGGTGAACGAACGCCGACTCAAGCAAGAATATGATTTAAAAATTAAAGAACTGGAACGAGCCGTTGCGCTTCTCCAAGCCGCGCGCGACCGTTCAGCATAATACCCTATGAGTAATCCCTTCAAGCTTGTATTCTCACTTGCCATCCCAAATGCAGTTGGTATTCTCGCCGGACTGATTACCATGCCCGCGATCGGAAATTGGTACCTGACGATTACAAAACCATCCTGGACCCCGCCAGATTGGGTTTTTGCTCCCGTGTGGACAATACTCTATACGCTCATGGGTATCGCGGTATATTTGGTGTGGCGTGATTATACCGGCCAGCCCGATGTTCGCAAGGGTCTCATCTGGTTTGACGTTCAGCTCGCGCTGAACTTTTTGTGGTCGGCGGTATTCTTTGGACTAAAAAGCCCGGGTCTTGCCTTCGTTGTAATTATCGGGCTCTGGGTTGCGATTGTTGTAACGATGGGAATTTTTTGGGAGTTGAAGAAAAAAACAGCAGTGCTCTTACTCGTCCCCTATATTCTGTGGGTGAGCTATGCCCTTGCGCTTAATGCCCAGATTTGGTTTATGAATTGATATGGGTAGCAAAATGTGGGTTGGCATTATCTTTGGTGGAGGGTCGGCAGAACATGAGATTTCTCTTTTGTCCGCCCTCAATATCATCAATGCACTAGATCGCGAGAAATACGAACCGGTGCTCATTGGCATTGATACAAAAGGGGAGTGGTTTTTACTTGAGCGCGACGCCATTCTCAACGAAGATGATCCAAAACGCATTGCTCTTGATACGACGCGCGGCCGCCGTATTGTTTTTGCGCCTGGAAGCAATGGTATCGTGACGTTCTGCGATACGTGTGAACAGGAACCACTGATCGATGTCGCGTTCCCGATACTCCACGGACCGTTTGGCGAAGATGGAACAGTGCAAGGACTCCTGAAACTTGCCGGAATTCCATTCGTTGGCGCGGGCGTGCTTGGTTCAAGCGTTGGGATGGATAAAGATGTGATGAAGCGGCTGTTGCGCGACGCTAACATTCCGATTGGGAAATTTGTTACCGTACGAGAGGACGCAATCCCATCGTTTGAAGAGATAGCCCTACAACTTGGATCGCCACTGTTTGTAAAGCCCGCAAATCTCGGATCATCCATTGGAATAGGCAAGGGTAATGATAATGAAAGTTTCCAGCGAGCCGTGAAAGACGCCTTGCAATACGATTCAAAAATTTTGATAGAAGAATATGTTAAGGGGCGTGAGATTGAATGCGCGGTGCTTGACGGTGATCCGCCGCTCGCATCAATCCCCGGCGAGATTATTCCATCTCATGAGTTCTATTCCTACGAAGCGAAGTACCTTGATGAACACGGCGCAACAACAGTCACGTGTGCCGATCTGCCCGTTGATGTCGTGATACGCGTGCAGGAGCTCGCCGTGCGCGTATTCCAAACACTATGCTGTGAGGGGTTTGCTCGCGTTGATTTTTTTGTCAAAGAGAATGGCGATATCGTTGTCAATGAGATCAATACCATTCCGGGCTTTACTCAAATCAGCATGTATCCTAAGATGATGGAGGCAACCGGAATTTCGTGTCCCGAACTGATTGATCGGCTTATCCAGCTCGCAATCAAGCGCTTTGAAAAGGAACAAAAATTGAAGAATAGCAGAACAGAGGAATAAGCGGTGGCAATTTGTAGGATTTTTTGATACAGTAGGTAAAATGTACTTCTATGGCGTATTCCATTAAGGATTTTGTTGATTTGACAGTGGAACAGCGTGCGGTGCTTGAAGCGTTCGGGCGCGATGATGCGCTCTGCAAAACCTTCTATTTCACTGGCGGGACGCTCCTCAAAGCGCTTGGTATTGTTCCGCGCATATCCAATGATTTGGATTTTTTCACATTTCCAGGGGTCGATAGCCGCGCATTTCTTGCACAACGGAAAAAAGTGTATACGCTACTCGTGAAGATATTTGGCGAGGAGAATATTCACGCAACCGAAGATGCGTACACCCATCGGCCAAGCAGCATGGTTATTGATCTTGTTATTGAGAATATTTCATTGATTGATCAGGTCACAGCGTTTGGAAGACTCAATACCGCGGGACTGGATGATATCACAGCAGGCAAGGCAGCTGCACTCTGCTCGCGCGACGAAATAAAGGATTATATTGACATTGCCTTCTTGACACAGAGGGCAAACCTGCATCTTGCGGATTTGGAAAATCTTGCAGAGCGTAAATATGGTCTCGGCACGATTACCGAAGAGAAGTTACTTGCAGAACTCGTTGCGAAAAGAGAACAGTTTGTGTTTTTGGAAAAAATTTTTCTTCGCGACGCGCAGAAGCACATATCGTTTGTGCAATCGCAGATAGCCACGCTTATTGATCAGACAACAGTATGAAAGGACACACGCCACAAGACATTGAAGCGCTGACAAATTGGGACGGACTGCTCTGCAAACCGCCGTGGCGCAATGCGGCAGAAAAGCGGCAGTACTACAATCGTTATGTCACGCGCATGCTCTGGCGCTATTTTACACCCGACGACTGGCGCAACGTCGGAGAAATTGTTGACACCCTTCGCGTTCCAGAGAAATTGAAACTCACCACAAAATTCCTCGCCAAACGGCACAACACATAAGCTCGCGGTTATTGATGCGTGTATTATACAAGCTTTGTCCAAGCCCATGAACATCATTGATACGCTACAGGATGTTGCGATACAAGATGGTATATTGATTCCCCTTGCCGTTTCACTTTAAACACTGAAGGTTGATTGAAATATCCTATCGGTGCGTAAAATATGCTATAGCATATTTTACGCACCGAAGGAGACAAGACCCTTTTGCATGTTTTCGGTCCTTTTTTATGGTCAGCTGTATCATGGATCAGTGCAAGCATAAGCAAGCGCTTGTCATCCTCTTCTGAGTATGGTATAGTTATAATGGAGCAAAAATCAATCTATGACACCATTTTTTGAACAATTGACACACGATCTTTCCACCCTTGAGCGGGAGGTGATGCGTATGCGTCGAGAGCTTATACGTTTTCGTTTTACGGCGGCGGATTGGCGGACGCAACAAACATCCCCTCGAGTCGCAGAGATTGCGGCGATGGGCCTTCCGGTAGGTGAATGGGAGGAAATGGAACGAGAAATACACGGATAGCCGCTATGCGCTACTTTCTTGATACGTCGGTGATTATGTACGCCGCAGGCGCGGAGCACGCATATAAAAAGCCCTGTGTCCTGATTCTCGAAAAAATAGAACGAAATTTAATCGATGCCCTTACCTCGACAGAGGTCATCCAAGAAATTATTTATCGTTTTGCCCATATCGGGGAAAAGCAAAAAGGTATTGAACTTTCCCGAGTGATCATGTCGTTTGTGCCACTCGTTGGCGTTGATGAAAGCGCGATTCAATCCGCGCTTGATTTATTTGAACGATATGATGTTGACGCGCGCGATGCTCTCCACGCCGCTGTTGCCCTCCAGTTTGGGACCAACGCTATTTTAAGCAGTGACAAGCATTTCGATACGATTGAAGAGATTGAGCGTGTCGATCCGTTTGCATTCAACAATGATTGAAGTCGATTCGGAAGTTTTATTTTAACGTATGGGTATCTGGGGAGCAAAAATTTAAAATAACCAAAGCAGGGGAGTAGGGATATATGCAGGTACCAATTGAAGAAATTAGAAAAGCGCTTGAGGCGGCACTGCGGAAGCGGGGTGTTGACGAAACGATGATACCAATGCTCGCCGATGATTATCTTGAGGGTGAACTTCAGGGTAAACAAAGTCACGGGCTGATGGCATTTCCGGCGTTTTTAGAGGGCGCGAAAGACATGGCGGGTAAACAAGCAAAGATTATCAAGGAAACACACGCACTCGTTGTGATGGACGCAGACACATTACCCGGTTCCTATGTTGGCAGGATGCTTGCGGACAAGCTTATACAGATCGCGGAAAAAGAAGGGGTGGCTGTAGGATATATTCTGAACATGAAAATATGGCTTCGGCCGGGAATCATTGCCCAGTATGTTGCCGAAAAGAACATGGTTTCTTTTGTCATCAATGACGGTGGTCAGTCAATGACGGCGCCGCCAGGCGGATATGATCCCGTGGTTGGAACCAATCCAATAGGAATAGGTATTCCTACCGCTCCGGAGCCGATCATTGTTGATATGGCGACTTCAAAGCGGGCATGGGGTGAAGCGCGAAAAGCAAAGCGGCTTGGTAAAGAGCTTCCCAAAGATACCTTTTATACAAAGATAGGGGAATACGCGGTACGGCCCGATGACGCATATTCGGTTGAAGCGATGGGTGGATATAAAGGTTTTGCGCTGGCGCTTTTTATCGAGATGATGACAGGATCATTTCTTGGTCGCACCCTGCAAGCAGGGGAGGCCCCTTCAAACCAAGATTATCAATGTCGCATGCGCGGGGCGATGATTGTTGTATTCAATCCCGCCCTTACCACAGATGTTGAAAAAATGAAAAAAGAGAATAGCGAATTTGTTGCATATATTAAAGGTGGACAGAAATTGTCGGGCGTTGAAGAAATTTTGATTCCCGGCGAGCGAGCGGCGAAGAACCGTGCAAAGAATATTGAAAAAGGCACACTGGAGGTTGACGACGAACTTTGGAGTAGCATTACACAATAATTTGTTAATCTTGGAATCTATGAAAGTGAGCAGAGATCAAGCATTTCGAAAGGAAAAACACGGAATCAATCTTTGGGTGTATCCGGTCGGTCGAGAAGAAGCGGGGGTTGTATACGTCGAAGTAGATGAAGGGCATTTTCAGGAGTTTTATCATAAGCAGAGCACGTTTATTTGCTATATCCTTGAGGGCGAGGGAACGTTCTACCTCAACGGTGAGGCCGTCACTGCAAAAGCCACTGATTGCATTGTCATCCCACCGATGACAAAGATTTATTATCTCGGAAAAATGAAGATGACACTCACAACCGTCCCCGCATGGAAGGAAGAGAATGAAGTGCATGTGCGATATATTGATAAAAATGAGATCTAATACTTCTTTGGCGAGGGTGTTGAACGATTCGCGATTTTGACATTTCTTGGCAGGACGATATACTATTACAATAAACCAGCAATTGAATTGTTTATGAGCGCTATTACATTACAAAAGAAACTAATCGATAAAAGCGGCGGCGTTGTTGTTTTGTCATTGGAAGAGTATGAACGGTTGCGGGAGCGCGCTGTTCCAACCTATTATCTTCACGGGAACGACGCTCTATCTCTTGATCGCTCGGCATCACGGGCGCTTCGGGAACATCGAAGCGGAAAATCAAAAACCATACGATCGCTTGCGGATCTTTCTTAACGAGGGGATATGATTATTCATGTCTCTCGTCAATTTGAAAAGCAGTACAAGAGGATTCCTGAGAATATCAGGCAACAGGCCCAAGCAAAAGAAGCATTATTTCGAACCGACCCGTTTCATCCATTATTGAGGACACATAAGCTCAAAGGAAAAAGAAAAGGAGGTTTGGGCATTTTGGATCAACTACTCCTATCGCATTACATTCCTCTTTCTTGCAGAGAACGAGGCGCTCTTCTTCGAAATTGGCACGCGCACGAAATCTATCGATAAAAAATAGGAATGAGATCTCATTTATTGTCACGAACACAATTCGGAAATCCTATCTTGCGGCGACGGGCGAAGAAGGTTGCATTGAAGGATGTTCATACACAAACGTTCGAAACATTGATTGCGAGAATGTTTTTTACCATTCAAGATATTGGTGTGGGGCTTGCGGCGCCGCAGATCGGAAAATCTATCCGATTGGCAGTTATCGACGTGCATCCATTACCGCATCGACCGGATGTTGTACCGTACAAACGAGTAATTGTTAATCCCAAAATTATCTCATATTCAAAGAGCGTGGAATCCGACTATGAGGGCTGTTTAAGCTGTGGTGGAATATGGGGAAAGGTGCCGCGGTCAAAATCAGTGGCCGTTGAGTATTATGATGAGCATGGAGAAAAGCATCGAGAGGTCGTGCGCGGATTTTTGGCAAAAGTATTTCAGCATGAAATTGACCACCTCAACGGTATTCTGTATGTTGATCGTATGACTGATATGCATACGCTTATGACCGCCGAAGAGTTTAATAAACGAATTCGGAAAAAATGACCTGGAGGTACGGGGAATTGAACCCCGAGGACCAAAATGGCAAGTCTGGTCCTGCAACCATGCTACCCCCAGGCGAGATTCAGTATAGCATACGATTTTACTTGACAGGTGCTGTTATGACATGGTAGTATATAATCAAATGGCAAGTCTGGTCCCTTGTATGTAATCATGCAGGATCACTATAAAACCCTCCGATGGCCATCGGAGGGTTTTATCATTCAACATTTTACTGTAATCTGTATGAGGTATGAATAGAGATATACAATAGGAATATGAAGCTCGGAACATTAGACATAGTGTCAGTGGGTGAGCATCTTGATTTGGTTGCCGAACCGGTTAGGGAGATGTTGTTGTCCGGTGCATTGTCGTTCGACGAGATTGGGGTTGCGTCGATCGATCCGTCATACTCTGATACAGCCACGTTTTGCGAACACTATCACGTTGAGCCCGATGTTTGCGTCAATTGTGTGATCGTTAAGGCGGAGCGAGGGGATCGGCAGTGGTATGCGGCATGTGCAATTCCCGCGACGATGAGAGCAGATGTGAATGGCGTTGTTCGCCGCCATCTTGGAGCGCGCAGAGTATCGTTTGCATCGATGGACGACGCCTTGCGCGAGACGCGGATGGAATATGGTGGCATCTCACAGATTGGCCTGCCGCAGGATTGGCCGCTGCTTATCGAGAGTACCGTTGCATCACTTCCGAAGATTCTTATAGGCGCTGGTGTTCGTTCGTCGAAACTTATTCTCCCAGGCCGGTTGCTCAAGGTGCTTCCCAATGCCATTCTTCTTGAACATCTTGGCAAGAAATCCGTTGAAAGTAAGGAAAGATAACAATTTCTTACCCCGCATCGGGATGCGGGACATGCTTTTCTTTTTCGTTTTGTTCTTGGTAGAGCTCAGAAAATTTTGACTGAGGATTTTGTGAAAGTTCGGTAAAGGTGCCCTCTTCAACAATCGTCCCCCTATCAAACACATACAGACGATCAACGTTTTGGAGCGTAGAGACACGATGGGCAATCACGATCAGTGTTTTCTCGGAAAGCTGCGTTTCAAGCGCTCGCTGAATACGTTTTTCTGTAGCGCTGTCCAGTGACGACGTTGCTTCATCTAAAATCAAAATATCCGGATCGCGGCAGATGGCGCGCGCGATGCCGAGCCGCTGACGTTCACCACCGGAAAGATGGTACCCCTTCTCCCCGACAAGTGTTTCAAGCCCTTCGGGTAATTGGGCAACAACATCCAGAAGATCCGCTATCATCAGCGCCCGTTTGATTTTTTCCGGCGCGATGTTCTTCATGAGGGTGATATTTTCAAGAAATGAAAAGTTGAAAACTTCAGTTTCTTGCAAAACAAGCGTGATGTGGCCTATCTGTTCATCTCGTGTCATATCGTAAAAGGATGTTGCGCCGATATGATACGCCCCACCACTAAGGGGGAATAAACCCGCGAGCAGTTTGGCAAGGGTCGATTTTCCGCTCCCTGTTTTTCCGACGATACCGATGTGGCTTTTGCGGGGTATGGTAAGAGCGATATCGGAAAGAGATGTTTTGTCCGAGTCGTGCTCTGTATCGTTGCGATACGAAAACGAAGCATTGTTGAGTGTGATTGTATCCCAGTCTGCGGGAAATTTTTTCTTTCCGGCGCTCACAGACGAGGAGCTCCAAAAGATATCCATCATGCGCCCAATGCCTGATTTTGCTTTAAGAATCCTCTCATAGATATACATGATACCCGACGTATACCCTATGAGTTCGTGAAGATATCCGTAAAAGATAACCAATGCGCCGGGGGTAATAGTGCGCGTAATGATGTCGTATCCGACAATCAGTAAAAATGTACTATAGCTTATCCCATTGAGCGCGTTGAAACTTTTCCAAAGGTTCGTCGTATAGACGGCCATGGTGAATTCGTGTTTTTTGGTGAGGGCTTCTTTTTTTGCAACACGATCTTTGAAATCACTATTGGCGCCCAATGTTTTGATTGTCATGATATTACTCAATCCTTCCACGTACGTGCCACCTGCCTGTTCTAGCGAGAGATAGTAGCGATCATTTTCTGTCTGGATGCGCCGGTAAAAATAGCGCAAAATCAACCACGCTCCCGCAACATAGATAAGAAAGAATAGGACATAGATCGGCCGCAAAAATGCGAACACAACAATCATACCGAAAAGTCCCGTGAGCGAGCGAAGTATTTCATTATCAAAGTCCCAGCATAATTGACGGAAGGACTCTACGCCGTTTTGTATGCGTTGCGCTTTTGCCCCGGCAGTTTCTTTGTGGTGCCAGGAGAGTGAATAATCAAGCAGTCGTTCAAATCCGCGCACCTTCGTTCGATACGTGACCTCGCTCTTTTGATAGGCCGTAATGCGCTTGACACTCAATCGAATAAAAGAAACGACGGCAAACGATAGCCCAAGTCCAATCGTAGAAATATAAAAGAATGAAAGCGAGCCGCCTTCATGATAGGTGGTAAAAAAGTCAACTATCATCCCAATGATGAGCGGGGGAACAATTTCGTATAACAGGACAATGACAAGAACGGCCTCGCAGCCGAGAAATTTCCATCGCTGATCGCCGAGAAGAAACCAGTAGGCGCGTATGAGATCGCGCCAGGAAAATTGTATCTTTTCATCCGTTTTCATATATGCCCAGAATATCAGTTTTTGGAGAAAAGTGAAAGCTCATAGCGTGCATATGCGGATAATGCTGTAGCAAGGAAGTGATAATGTCATATTCCAGGGAAGTAGAAATGTCACATCCCTGGTAAAATG
>JACQWH010000003.1 GCA_016209345.1 Candidatus Uhrbacteria bacterium | reverse complement strand
CCGATGTTTTTGGCCTCGTTGAAAGCGGGAATGACGATCAAGGTATTCTGGTAACACACGGGCGAAGAGGAGCGGACTGGGGGAGCGATGGTTTCGTGAGAGGCCGCGGTCATGGTTTGTGGTTCCGGCGAAACAAAACGGGTTGCAAATTCTTTCTCCAGGGCGCGGACGGTTTCAGCGTGGCAAGGGAGTTTTGAACGGACTCAAAATTCATTATTTCGCGCCGCTCTCTGATTGGCCGGTTTTTCCGGATTTCCTCCGGATTTCCTGAAGCTTACCATTTTTTCCAGGCAATCTTCAAACCTTAATGTTTCTTATAGTTGAACGGCGTTTGCGACTCAAAACTTGAGCTATAAAACAAGGCATTTTACAGCAAAACAAGCCGCTCTGTAAATAGATCGATTGCGGCGGGAAAATCAATGTGTTCACAAGGGGGACATCGGCGAGAATCGAATGACGCGTTAGTTTTGGCCGGTTGGGTTCGTGCCTGGGGTTCGTCTCTGGCCCCGGAACCCGGGAACGAAATAGGGGATCCGTCTAAAAAAGCTCTTAATCTTGCTCGGTGATGTCAAAAATCGGCCAATCCGGGATTTTGCCGCTTCGAATGACAATCTTGATCAGGTCAGCGCACATGACGATTGCATGGTCGATGATACTTTAGAATCAGGAGAACTCATTGCATCCAGCAACTGAAGCCTGTCGGACGCGGTGGCTTTTTGGTAAGCATCGGTCAGCTTTTCGAGCAAGTTCATGGGTCAAGAAGGTTGGACAACGGACGGGAGGAAGCGCTACCGGAAATCCGCCGGGAAAACTTCGGGGTTCTCCTTCTGCACTGCCTCCAATATCCGCCGGGCGGATTGTAAGGATATTTCGGCCAATTCATTCGAAATGTGCTGGTCGTTCCCATAATCCCCCGTCGTCCTCGATTCCACCAGGGATGAAAATTTTTTACCCAGTTCGACCGGCCAGCGTCCCGTTCTTACTAAATCGCGGTGTACGGCGCTATCGACGGCGGAGTGCTTTTTGAAAGATTTCCCCTCAAGGGCGAATAACGCGGAGACGGCGTTGAATGCGGCATAGTATGCTCGCGAAGCGGCTCCATCCGGATCGGTGGGAATCAACAGGTTGGCGGAGCGAAAGGCTGTTATCGCGCGTTCCCAAAACACCCTCGCCGGTTCCATCAAAGCAAAACGCCTTCCTCTTTGACGTTGCGATAAAACGGGAATTCGCCTTTTTCATACACCGCGATGTCCGCCGGGCGGACGGAAACGATGCGGTCCATCTCCAGTTGTATCGGGTAGATCGCGTCGATAATGGTTTGGATTTCGTCTCCAAAGACAACAGGTCCGGTCAGGAGCGCCAACAAATCGATATCGCTGTCTTCCCCGGCGTCGCCGCGGGCCTCGGAGCCGTATAGAACGACGCCTTTGAAGCGGTCGCCATAGGTTTTTTGGAGAGTTGCCTTGATGCGCTGAAGAGTTTCTTCCAAGATGCGGGTTTTAATCATAACGGCCTCTCTTTCTCACGCTTATTTTACTGCGTTTCCCCCGGAATTTCCATTTCATCGCTTCCCGATTTGGGAACAAGCCTTTATACGGCCTGGTTTACGAAGTGGATCATGTCCAGCAGGCGGCCGAAATTGTGTTTGTTGTAGTTGAAAACCAACCGCGGCAGGTCGAGATGCTCGTTTCTCTGGACTTCCTCTTCCGGTGAAACCTCATGCGAAGCAAGCTATTTTATTCGCGGATTGAAACGCATTTCCGTTAAAATGAATAATAAACTTGAAATCCAATTATCGCAAAACCCTTAACCGGGAGTCGCCGTCATGAAAGCGAATCGATGGATGGGCGTGGGCCTGTCGTTCTATTTTCTGGTAGTCCTGGGGATTCATCCGGCCGCGGCGGACGAGCTTCGTCGGGTCGTTTCGCGGGGAAAACCCGTGACCTTGATGGGGGATGCTTTACAGGTGGGAAAAACGCTCCCGGAAGCCGTTCTCCCCGACAATTCCTTGACCATGGTCGACCTGAAGTCTCT
>JACQWH010000047.1 GCA_016209345.1 Candidatus Uhrbacteria bacterium | reverse complement strand
TTTTAGCCGGAAGCCATTGTTTGGCAAACGGTATCAGCTCCGCACCCGCATCCAAGACTAATTTTGACCTTAACCAGCCGCGCGACGATCAGGGACGCTGGACAGACGGTAACAACAACAATTCGCAAGAAAAACCCAAACCTGCGCAAGGAAGCCCAAAACCCGTACAAGGAGGATCCAAACCCGCGAAGGATCTTCAATCCAGTGAGAAGGGGCAAGGTTTAATTATGGGGTTTGAAAAATTTCGACCGAAAGAATATCTCGACCAGGGCGGAAAACGCACAATCGGTTGGGGACATCTATTGCAACCAGGCGAAGAATACCCTAATGGAATCTCCAAAGATGAAGCCCTCAGGCTTTTGGCCCAAGACATACGAATAGCCGAGACCGGCGTGCAAAAAAAGGTAAAAGTCGACCTCGTCCAGCATCAATTCGACGCGTTGACTTCACTCGTTTTTACCATAGGCAGAGGCGCTTTCGGAGAATCGACATTGTTGCGCCTTCTTAATCGAGGCGAGTATAATAAGGCCGCGAACGAGTTTCTTGAATGGAATAAAGTTACACGAGAGGATGGCGTAAAAGTGCCGAGCGAAGGTCTGACGAAACGCAGAAAAATGGAACGAAATCTCTTTCTCAATGGCAAATATGAATAAGACAGCCATCGACTTGTGCGCATTTGCCTTCATTTTAAGCTTAAAAAACGGCGTAACAATCTGAGGCAGGCCAATGAGCGGCCCCGGTTTGAATAAGATATTTCTTCTGACGGTCCTCGCGCTTGCATTTTTTCCCAATGCGAATGCCACTCCCTGCACCTCCGAAGATAAGGACTACGCAAAGTCATGGGACAATTATTATGCGCCCGATGAGGCCTATGAATACGGGTTATCCATTCAGAACCTCGTCAGAGAGAAAAATACCGAAGGTCTTTTTTCACTGTTAGAAGGGGAATTGAGTAACGGCCCCAGAAGAAAATTCGCGTTATCGACGCCATTCGACGAATTATTCAATAAAGAATGGGTCAAAAAGGTTCTGGAAGAGGACCCCCCATGCTCCCCTGTTGGGTGGAGGGGTTTCATGCTTGGCAATGGAATGATTTGGTTTGGCAAATATGATGGCGAATGGACCATTGTTTCCATTAACGGCGCCGCTGAAGAGAAGGTTGAGAAACCGCCGCCAATCGGTTGGAGGGTCAAAGGTAAAATCATCCATCCTCAATGTTTTTCCTATGGAGAATGGGCTGAGGGACATTATATGGATATTTATGGGGAGATTGCAAAGAAGTTCCATATCGCGGACCATGACGATTTCAAAATAAACACCGGGATGTATATTGGCAGGGAAATCAAATCATTTTCGCCGGCCACTCCGTCGTTGTGTCTCAATGATAATTGCAGGGACGACACCATGCCCGGCAAGTTAACGCTTATCCATTTCACAAAGCGGTGTTCGAACTCCCGCCAGGGGCAGGCGGTAAGAGAGCGCGCGGTTTGGAACAGGATTGATGGGGTTGAATATGAGTACGAATTGCTGAGGTATTATAGCGTCGATGCATGCCAGAAACTTGCGCCGTCAATTAATGCAAAATGCATTGAGTCCTTTTTTGTGAGAGTAGGCGCGGACGGCGGAGGTACTATGGGGCCCGATTGGCATTATGGGATTTATGGATTGTTTGATTTGCCCAAATACGGATTAGGAATCGTTCCGCTTAAATTCTTCCCAAATAAAAATCATGGCCTTAACTTTCTTTCCGGCGACTAAATAAACCGTTTTCTCCCGCTCATTACTACTCCTCTGGCGGGAGCGCCTTCGGGATGCCCGCTTTCGCGGCGCGCAGGGATCAGGACAGCTTGGCGGCCAGTTTGTCCGTCGAGACGATATGCTTGTGCATGTCCAGCTCCCTGGGGGAGAACCCGAGGGCCAGGGCCACGAGCTGGGGGAGGTGCAGGATGGGGATTTCGTAGCCGAGCTTCCTCAGCTTGTCGATTTCCGGCTGGTAGGAGTCGAGGCTCAGGTGACAGAGCGGACAGCCCGTGACCACGCAATCGGCGCCGCTCTGGATCGCGTCCAGAAGGGCGTTTCCGGCCATGGCGTGCGACGCCTCCTTGTTCATCATGACGATGGGGAAGCCGCAACATTTGGTCCGGCTATCGTAATACACGGGGGTGGCGCCGAGGGCCTTGAAAATGTCCTCCATCCCCGTCGGGTTGTCGGGGTCGTCGTACTCGGACAACTCCGAGGGACGCAGAACGTAACAGCCGTAGAACGCCGCGACCTTCAAGCCCTTGAGAGGACGCTTGACTTTTTTGCGGAGTAGTTTCAACCCCTCCTCGCTGGCCAGGATGTTGGCGAAATGCTTGATCTTGATTTTGCCGCCGGTATATTGATGTCCGCCTTCCTGGAGGACGTAATTGACCTTGCTCTTGTACTCCGGGTCCGAATCGAGTTTACATTCCGATTTTTTCAGGACCCCCTGGCAGGTGGAGCAGATGGTGATCATGTCCAGGTTGTTTTCCTCGGCGATGGCGAAGGAACGGGCGTTTATGGCGTCCGCCAGGACCGGGCTTTT
>JACQWH010000048.1 GCA_016209345.1 Candidatus Uhrbacteria bacterium | reverse complement strand
GATCAATAAGTCGTCCTCGAAAAAGCTCATACTCCTCCTTAGTATATTGTTTATTCAGAATACAATACTGCTTTTTCCGCAATCCGACGCATCCGAAGCGGTCGGATATATTTTCGCACGAATCGCAATAATCAAGATTCGCCACGTTGGGCCACACATCAGTACTGAAACGGACGTTATAGGCATGAAGGCCGGTCATTTTTGAATCGTAGTTAAGCTCTGATTCAAATCCATAATTAAGATCCGTAGAGTCGCGCGTACTGTCGATAAACTGTGCATACGACACATTCTCGGCATTTAGCGTATCAAAAACGGCGGTGCAATTTTTTGCATTTTGAATATTGTCTCCCGTCACGTTTTCGGTATTTTTTAGTGAAGCAAAGCGCCGTGGAAATTTCAGTAAAAATTCCCCGAACCTCTTTTTCATTTTTTCACTCGACCCATATGAATCTAATTGATGCTCTTTAATCTTTTTCTCATATTCTTCTTTGCTGTACTGAACGTTGAATATGCAATATGATTTGTTTCGTAGTGCAACACAAAAAAACAGTTTATACACATATAAAAACGCCGAATCGGTACAGGATCGTATATGCAGGCAGTATCTATAATTGTACGATGAGTATGCCTCCACACACTCATAACTAAGCTCGCATTTATTTGCGAGCAAATTGTCAACGCAATTTTTTGAGCCAATAATGCGATACCCATAATAACAGTTCTCATCGCTCGCCGACGCAAAAATGAGATGAGAATTTTTTACTGCAGATACACCGTTAACATATGGCGAATTAGAACAAAGACTGTCTGAAATCAGATTAACGCGAGGAACGCGGTTTCGAACCTCTTTGAATTGTTCAAAAAATGGTTGAGAGAAATCTATCGGCTGACCATAGGAAAGCGGATCCCAATCATCAGCATGCCACTCTTCATGATCGTAAACGGGGAAGGAAGTATGACAGGGATACATTGAGATAATTTGTTTTTTCGACTTGGAGCTTGTCCGTGCATACAGTGTTTTATCATTCTGAAACGTAAGCCGCCGACGCATACGGCATGGCGGACACTGTGTCGGATCGGAAACATCAAATTTCCTATAAAACTCCCGATCGGCGTCGGTGATCTCAAATTCCTTTTTGCACTGTTTGCAGGATGTCATAGTACACTATACCCTATTCGTATTCGTCAATCAAAAAGCTCAGCGTGCGAACCAAGGCGCAGAAGATATACAATCCTCTCTTTGTAATCAATGATGTAAATCAAAAGAATATCAGGTTGAACATGACATTCATAACAATCGTGGAATTCTCCGGTGAGCTTATGGGGACGATATCGTTCGCTTGGATGATCTCCACACAGGAGACAGGATAAGACATCCTCAAACGCTCCGTCATCAAACTCGGGATTCCTTGAAAGGCGCTTAAAATCCTTCTTAAACTGCCTTTTCCGATGCAGAATAAACATAGATTATCGGCGAAGGTCGCGCATCAACGACTGCACTGATGTAAAACTCTTTCCTTGATTTTTCTGCTCCTTAACAGCGGCTCGCAAAACGCCGACTTTCTGCGGTGAAAATGTATGAGGATGCGGGCAGTATCCAAAATCAATCGGAAGCGAATGGGTCCGCTCTATCTGTTTACAAAACATTTTGATCGCGGTTGACATGTCAAGTCCCAGATCATCAAGGATACTGCGAACCGCTTTCTTTGTTTTCGCGTCAATGCGTACTTGAATTTGAGTCGTCTGCTGATAGGGCATAGAATATGTATTTACGAATACTCCCAGTGTATTGATAATTAAATAATCTGTCAATACATATATTTTTACTCAATCTATACAACTTCTTTTCGATAACACGATTCACAATATACGAGCTCCGGCCGTTCGGGTGCGTAGGTGGTTTCAAACTCTACCGCACGGCGTCCGTCGTGATCGTGCACAACTCGCTCACACATACACTGACGGTGCCAGAGCGTGTGGGGATTACGGATTTTTGAACGCATGGCGTAACGGCAATCAGGACATGTTCGCGGAAGCGCTTCATGAATCTTTTTGTAAAATGCAAGCTCTTGAGAAATGATACGATAATTCTTGCCACACTCAGTGCAGGCGAGAACTTCTTTCGCCAATGAGTCGGGCGTGGTATCAATCGTGTCCGGGATCTGATTGATGGTTATTGTTTCCTTTCCTCGCGTACCCGGCATGGTGTCTTGCCAGCGAAACCCTCTCGCAAGCGCTTCCTCTTTACTCATCGGAAAATATTGATGCGCACCGGTTTCATTATATCCGAATTGGGATATTTTTGGTGGGAAAAACTCGCCCCACTCCCCTGTTTTTTTCATATGTTCAACTAACCGCGCGCGCAATGCATGAAACTCATCGGGTTTGTACTGCTTGTTCAAAATGCAATACTCTCCATGATTCATTGCCGCACACCCAAAGATGTTTTTTGAATTCATGACAAGATATGAGTACTCAACGTCAGAACTATCCACGACAAACTGCGCGAACAGTGCGCGATAGACGTTATATGTTGAGATGCTGTTATAGACAAGCTCGCTCTTGTCGCCGATCATGGATGAGAAAAAACAATCACGCCCAAGTGAGGTGAAAATAACGTCCTTCATGTTCTCGCTCTCTGATCCGTCAAATGTATTGATACACGATTTACAGCTCTTGAGATAGTCACCGGTAGAATCTTCGCACGCGATGAGATGGGCATATTTCACAATTCGGTTGCCCTTCAGTTCAAGAAATCGCTTCATGTTTGTTTGTTGTTGGGCGTAGGATCCGTTCAGGAGATTTTTTTTGCGTTCAAGATATTCATCCCTTGTATATTGCGTGTTCTCAATACAATACTGTTTGTTCTTCACATTCGTGCAGAGGATGCAATCGGAGCAACTCGTACAGTCAATGACGTACGCGCAATCGTTGCAATTTTTTGAATCGTAGATGAAACGGCAGTTATAGCAATTGAAGGAGCTCATCACCTCATAACAGGGCTCGTTGTCATTTCCTAAATCACAATCAAGCGTATCCTTATTCCGCATGCCGAGTTCACCATACATGCAGTCGGTGTTATGGTCGCCGCCGAAGATGAGATAACAACGCGTGTTCCCATACGTCCGATTGCAATAATCGCTATCCACCGCTTTCATGTTCAAAAGGCCGATCCAGGGAACCTCATGTAAGAGCTCATTGAACTGCTCAAAAAACGGTCGTGAAAAATCAACATCCCGACCATACTCAAACGGACTCCACTTATCGCTATACCAAATATCACTTTTATACACCTTATACGGACTGCCTGCGGGGTAGATTGAGATCATTTCCTCACCCGTAAAATCGCACTTCCGGCGATAGAGCGTCCGCGCATTGCGCCAGCAGAGCAACTGCTTCTGATTGCATGTGAAGCAATATGCCGGCTCGGGCGCGGCGAATTGCTCGGCAAGCCGACGATCCTGATCGCTCATTTCAAATTGTTGTGCGCATTGCTTGCAGGTCTTTGTCATATATATTTTTGCTGAATATACTACATCATCGCGGTTTTGTTTTTCTTGCTTCATCCTGCACATGCTCTCCCGTCTGTTCACCTTCGTTTCTCTTATATTCGTGCAGCCAATCCTTATTGTTGACACAATGATCCCAAACAACCTCCCAGGGAAGAGCCATCCTTCCTTTTCCGCCCTGCGCTTCCAGTATCTCGGTTATACTCTGTTGAAATGATGAGGGAATGCGAATGACGGTAAAACCATCCGCTCCGGCAGAAAAGTTGCGCGCTTCCTCCTCTGAAAGATAGACAGATAAGCCGCGTCCCGTAGCCCTCAATGATACAAGCTGCTCATACGCGCCCCTATCACGGCGCTGCATTGCCTGATCGCTCGGATATTTCAATCGCAGTTTTTCCATCCTCTCAAGCTGAGTGCGCATATCCTTCGCTTCCGCTTGTCCAAAAAAACGGCTGATAGATCCCGGATGATAGAGTTCAATGTATCCATCTCTCACGGTAAGCCGCGTCACGGTAAGAATCTCCGGCTCATCCCCTTCAAACGGTCTTCGTATCACTGAAAACCGCAAGCTCCAATCGCGCTCTACGCCGAGATGTTCCCATAGATCAGGCATAGGTACGCGATAAACAGGCGAATGTGTAGTGGCATCGACGGGATCAAGGTATCGAAAGAGAGCGGTGTGATCATCATCGGGAAGTGCTAAAATGCTTATTTCGGCCGTCTCCCCTCTTGTAAGGCGGGCCCTCCGCATCACCGCGGAAAGATTGTCAAAAAACGTAACCCCCATTACCGCCTCCATAAGATCATTGAGACGCAGCCATTTCTCGTGAACATGTTCCGGAATATCTTGCTCGTCTTTCATGCCTATCTCCTCTCGCAGTATTTTCTGTTCCTCGACGACATCTGCAAGCTGATCCGGCGGATACACTTTTCTCAATTTTCCGAGTCGATAGAGCTTCATATCATGCTTCAATAATGGTCAGCCGCCGTATCCAAAAGGCCCCACGGCATGAATTCTGCTGCTGTATATAACTGCGATGTGGGAAACAGGCACTTCATAGTATTTCTAAACGACCCCTGCAACAATGTTTGTTTGAGCTAATTTTTCCATACTGTTTATGCCTACAGGACAAAATTCCTTACGGCATCATCTTGACGCCCTTCCAAAATGCAAAATGTCCGGTAATCTCTTTTACTATTTCGTTTGGCATTTCATACGCCCATGCCGCATCTTTATTGATTTCCCCATCCACGACAACATCGTAATATTCGCATACGCCCTTCCAGGGACACGTATACGTTCGCCCGTTTTTCCGCAGATACTCCATCTTCACTGAACCGGACGGGAAATAATGGGTACCTTCAACTATTTTCGTGTTGTTGCTGTCGGCCAAAACGGCATTATTCCATACTGCACGCATAGATGTTCAATATAGTACATTGCACCGTTAGAATATCAGGTTCTGAAAAAATGTAAACTTGAGGGGCAGGAAATGGTGTCAGCAGGAAATTGTGTCAGGAATATTTTTTGCAAAAACTATTCCTGACACCATTTCCTGCGTCAAGAATACTCTTTATCATAAAAAGAAGTGGCAGATCTTTCGTTCGTTTCTGAACAAGAGCCGCGAAGGGCACAATCGATGAACGCCCCTCGCAATGGCGCTTGACTTTCTCTCCTTTTCCAATTTTCATGCCCACCGTGTAGTTGCTCGAATACCGACTCGATCCAGTGGCGACAAGGTCGCCGATGCCGGCAAGACCAAGCGCTGTCCCCTTTTTACCTCCAAGGAGCGGGAGAATGGTTGTCATTTCTCTAAGCGCTTGAGTCATGAGAGCCCCCCGAGTATTATCGCCAAGCCCAATTCCGTCACAAATTCCAAATCCGATTGCGTAGATGTTTTTTAATACGCCGCGCAGCGCGACGCCGCGCATGTCAGAAGAATATTCCAGATGCAGCGATGTTCCCGTAAAAAATTCCCGCACGCGCGCATATGCCTGTTTTGATTTTGACGCAACTACCGCATACCCATCGCCGCCTCCGCTCAGCTCTTCGGCGAGCATTGGCCCACCGATAATCGCGAACGGCTGGCCGCGACGTAAAAGTTCGCCAAGAATTTTGTCGGCTGTTTTTTTACTGCCCTGCTCAATGCCCTTCGCGCAAGAAACCACAATGGTATTCTTTGCAATGCTGGGAACAACGGATGCCAGTGCCGCGCGAAGCGATGATGACGGCACGGCCAAAAACACAACGCCGGCGCGCGGAATGATTTCTTGCACTGTCTTCTGGCGCGGCACTCGGGAGGGATTGATGTCCCAACAATCAACATGTACTTTCTTGCGTCCGGCCAGTATATGCGCCAGCGCGCCTCCCAACTCCCCGACGCCTATAATACATACGTGTTTCATATACTGCTGGCGTATGATGCCTCTTTTTTTAGTATAGCATATCCGCCAGCTATTTTTGCAGGCGCCTCCGATGATCGCGTGAAGGCGAAAATCTCTTCGGGCCAAATCCTGGCCGGCTGCCGGGAAATTTTTTTCTGAACCCGTAATTTTGAGAATACGATGTCCGCTTCGCGCGTCCACGAAAGGGACGCTTTTCGGGTGGCACGTCACCATGGCGTTCTTGGATATTGAAGGGTACTTTGCCGGTCACGGGAATGGCTGCCTGCATCAGCCGCTCAATGCGGTAGACGAGATGTCGCTGTGCCGGCGTGGCAAAAGATACCGCATGACCTTTGAGTCCCGCGCGCCCCGTCCTTCCGATGCGGTGGATATAGTCCTCGGGATTTTCCGGCAAATCGTAATTCACAATCAGCGCGACGCTTGATACATCGATACCCCGTGCCGCAATATCGGTCGCAACCAACACGCGCTTCTTTCCCGCTTTGAATCCGTCCAGGGCAAACCGCCGCTGGGCAAGCGTGCGATTCGAATGAATCTCCGTTGCCGTATAGGTGAGATGATTGAGATCGGTACACAATTTTTTCGCACCGTGCTTTGAGCGCACAAAGACAATGGCTGAGCCATGGCGTTCTTTGAGGAGCGCGTCAAGAAGCGCTGTCTTTCCTTTTGCATCGACATAGCGCACCTCTTGTTCTATCATCTCGGGGATGCTTCCCGATCGGGCTATTTCGACGCGCACCGGTTCGGTCATATACGTTGCCGCGAGCTTGCCAATCGCGGGGGGCATGGTTGCTGAAAACAGCATGGTCTGACGTATTTTTGGAACGGTTTCCAGAATACGATTAATCTGAGGCATAAACCCCATATCAAGCATGAGGTCTGCCTCATCGAGGACAAGCACTGACACCGCGTCGAGTTTGAGCGTTTTCCGTTCAATGTGATCGTTAATGCGCCCCGGCGTTCCAATAATTACATGAGGGTATGTACGCAGAGTGCGAAGCTGCGTATCCATATGCCCCCCGCCGATAAGCACAACTGTCTTGAGACCAATGGTCCTCCCGAGTTTTCGAAATGTCTCGTCGACTTGGAGTGCAAGCTCGCGAGTTGGCACGATAATAAGCCCGCGGCCCGTCACGGAAAGCCGCTGAATGAGCGGGACGGCAAAAGCCAATGTTTTTCCGGTCCCGGTCTGCGCAATGCCCAAAATATCCCTTCCTTCAATGGCGGGGGGTATTGCACCATGCTGAATAGGCGTTGGGGTTTCGAATCCAAGACCTTCAACAATACGAAGAAGTTTTGGCGCAATCGACAAGGTATGAAAACCCGATTGCACCGGCTGAACACCGTCTTTCATAAAAATATGGCCCGAGGGATCTGGGCCATATTAAAAAGTGACGCAAAACTTCGAGCACAGCGATATCATCATCGCTTTACTAATTCCATTAAGTATACCCTATTGACCTTGAATTGTCAAGGCCGTTTCGGAACATGCCGTTTCGGAACATTTTTTGTATTCACCTTATTTCTTCCTTTTTCGCTCAAGGGGATCGAGAACTTTCTTCCTCATGCGAATACTTTTCGGCGTCACCTCGACAAGCTCATCATCGCCGATATATTCAAGCGCGTTTTCCAGCCCCATCTCGCGCGGCGTATTGAGTCCTTCCGACACACCGTCGCCTTTTGATCGCATATTGGAAAGCCGTTTTTCTTTGCAGATATTAACTTCAAGGTCCTCGGCCTTTGCATTTTGTCCGATAATTTGCCCTGTGTACACTTCCTCGCCCGGCTTTATAAACAGCACGCCGCGTTCCTGAGCATTGATCATCCCGTAGCTATTGCTGGTTCCCGCCTCAAATGCGACCAACGATCCATGAGATGCTGAGACAAAATCAGCAATGTGCGGTTCGTAATCCTTGAATAAGGTGTCCATGATTCCCATGCCGCGCGTCTGGGTCATAAATTCATTGCGATACCCGATAAGCCCGCGCGTCGGGATGACAAAGTGAAACGATGCATGACCGTTATCAACGTGCATATTTTTTAATTCTCCTTTGCGATTTCCCATATTTTCAATCACAACACCGACATGTTCTTCCGGTACATCAATCCAGACATCCTCCATCGGTTCGCACATCACGCCGTTGATTTCTTGCATAATCACTTCGGGACGGGATACTTGCAGCTCAAACCCTTCGCGGCGCATGCGTTCGATAAGAATGGCAAGGTGAAGTTCTCCGCGTCCGCTGACGATAAATTCATCGGCACCGCCCCCCTGCTCCACGCGCAGCGCAACGTCGGTATCCAGCTCCTTAAAAAGTCGCTGAGAGATATTGCGCGATGTGCAATACTGCCCTTCACGTCCGGCAAACGGCGAAGCATTCACGGCAAACGTCATCTTCACGGTTGGATGCTCAATGTCGATAACCGGTAGCGGCATCGGATTCTCCTTGTCGGCAATCGTATCGCCAATCGTAATGTCGGGTATGCCGGCAATGGCAACAACATCACCGGCTTGCGCGCTTTGCGCATCAATACGGCCAAGCCCTTCAAATGTCATCAGTGCGCTCACTTTCTGAGAACTTTTCGTTCCATCGCGTGCAATCCGCACAACAGATTCTCCGTACTTCACTGTTCCGTTTGCAATGCGTCCAACTGCGGTCTTTCCCTTAAACTGATCTTGCGCCAATGACGTGACGAGCATTTGGAATGGCGCGCTGGCATCTCCACTGGGCGCGGGAATATATTTCACAATGGCGTCGAATACGGGCGTAATGTCTTCCATCGCATCCAAATCCGCGGCAATGCCGGCCTTGCCAAGACGCGCGGCGGCGTACAGGACGGGAAAGTCAACCTGTTCGTCAGTTGCGCCAAGATCGATAAAAAGTTCAAATGTCTTTTCAAGAGCAAAGGTGACGCGGGCATTCGGCTTGTCTATCTTATTGATGACAAGAATGATTTTATGTCCCGCCTCGAGCGCTTTTTTCAAAACAAACCGTGTTTGCGGCTTGGGACCTTCCTGGGCATCGACAAGCAAAAGCACGCCGTCTGCCATTTTCAACACGCGCTCCACTTCTCCGCCAAAATCCGCGTGTCCCGGCGTATCGATGATATTTATCTTCACGTCGCCAAAACGAAAAGAGGCGTTTTTTGAAAAAATGGTAATGCCGCGTTCGCGCTCAAGCTCGTTTGAGTCCATAATAAGCTCTTCGTTCGTATCTTTCCCAAACTGTACTTTTGACTGGCGCAGCAGCGCATCGACAAGTGTGGTCTTGCCGTGGTCAACGTGCGCAATGATGGCGACATTTCGAATATTCATATACTTATAGAGACCTCTGCAAAAGTCCATTATGTTAATTTCTTCCGGCTCATTTTTGTCCAGTTTCGCCCCAAAAAAGCGCTGAACTCGTGGGAATACAGCAAGTATTCCTCCTCATCCATCATCTTTTTTGGAACAAAACTGACTCAAAAATGACCGGGAAGCCCTTTTGCAGAGGTCTCTATTCTCTCTGAAGTTCGCGGCGCGAGCGGAGCGCGTCGGATAACGTATTATCATCCGCGTACTCTATGTCGGCGCCGCGCGGGAGTCCTTGGGCAAGGCGCGTGACGCGTATGGGATAGGACTTGAGGATTTTTGAAAGGTAGAGCATGGTGCTTTCTCCTTCCAGGTCGGGGTTGAATGCCAAAATGACCTCGCGGATTTTTTTCTGGGTGTCTTTTACGCGCAGTACAAGCTCGCGTATTTTCAGCTTATCCGGGGTCACTCCCTCCAGAATATTGAGCGTGCCATGGAGGACATGATATGTGCCGCGATATTCACCAGTGCGCTCTATGGATGCGACATTATGGCTTGCCGCAACGACGCAAATTGTCGCCTGATCCCGGCTTTGCGACGCGCACAGGAAGCAGGGCGCTTTGTCCGAGTAGTTGTGGCATTGCGCGCAGACGGTAATCGCGTCGGGAAGGTTCATGATGAGTTTGGCAAGCTTCATCAGTTCAGCAGCCGGTTGGCGCAGAAGAAAAAAAACAAAACGCTGCGCTGATTTCTCACCGATACCGGGAAAGCGGGCAAAATAATCAATCAGGGACTGAATGTGTTGGGGGTATGCAGGCATTCGCGTTTGCAGCTAGCAGGAATTTATAATGAATATAAGATTCTCCCGACTTTCGTATGGATACAGCATCGAATAAAATTATAGATTCAAAATCACGAGGATCCGACAACCAAGCACCAAATCAAAAAACACACGGCGTAAATCACAAATTCAAAATTCCAAGCTCCAAATAAATTTCAAATCCAAAATTCAAAAGGCGGGTATTGTTGTTTTGGATTTTATGAATTATGATTTATTTGTGATTTGAGATTTTTGATTTGGTGCTTGGTAGTATACATGAACCACAGAAAATTCTGAAGTGAAAAATATAGCAGCGATCTAGAAGGGGACAGAAGGGGGCGGTTCTTGTTGCGGGGATTCGTCAAAAAATGAAAAATCGCGCTTTTGGTCCAGATTGCGGAAGCTTGCGCGTCGCTCATCCCAGAAAAGACGAACCGTGCCGGTCGGGCCATTGCGGTGCTTGGCAATATGTATTTCCGCCGTGTGCTTTTCCTCCTCAGGCAGCTCGTCTATGCGATAATTTCGATCCGCCGCTTTTCGATAGATAAACATGACAACGTCCGCATCTTGTTCTATGGATCCACTTTCTCTCAGGTGGGCGAGTTTCGGTAGTGCCGGTTTGCTTAATTCAACGGCACGAGAAAGTTGTGACAGCGCAACAACGGGGACATTGAGCTCGCGGGCGATTGCTTTCAGTCCGCGGGTAATTTCGGCAATTTCCTGTACGCGCCCCTCTGACTTTGTCGGCGATTCCATGAGCTGCAAATAGTCAAGGATGATAAGCGAAAGTCCGTGTTCGCTTTGAAGGCGGCGCGCTTTTGTTTTTATTTCCAAAATATTCGCCGAAGCCGTATCGTCGATAAAAAGTTTTGCCTCGGAAAGCGAATTGATGGCATGGCCGATGCGCAAAAAATCCTCCGAGCCCGGCGCGTCTGAGAGCTTGCCTGTGCGCATTTTCCATAGATCAACGCCCGCCTCGGAACAAATAAGGCGGTCAACCAGCTGCTCCTTCGACATTTCCAAACTGAAGATGCCGACGGCATTTTTTGCCGCTATGGCCGCCTGGCGCGCAATATCGAGAGCCAAGCTTGTTTTACCGACAGATGGCCGAGCCGCGATAATAATAAGGTCGGACTTTTGTAAGCCCGCAAGAATATTGTCCAAATCAGGAAACCCTGTCGGGATTCCCCGAAGCTTGCCGCGCTCCCGATGGAGCTCGTCGATGCGTTCAAAAGCGTCGGAGAGAATTTCTTTCAGCGGGACGAATACGCGCTTGAGGAGTTTTTGCGAGACGGCAAAAATGCGCTGTTCCGCTTTATCAAGAATTGTTGATACTTCCTCGTCTCCCTGAAAAGACATTTCAGAAATTTCCGCTGCGGCAGAGTTGAGTCGGCGGAGGAGCGCTTTTTTTTGAATGATGCGCGCGTAATGAATGACGTTGCTCGCGTTTGGCACAAGCGCAGCAAGTCCCATAATAGTGCTTCGACCGCCTATGGTGTCGAGTTTTCCATGCTCTTCAAGCAAGTTGCTTAAGCTCAGGAGGTCAATCGGCTCATGCTTTTCATAAAGTTCGAGCATGGCGGAGAAAAGAGACCCGTATGCATCCTTGTAGAAATCATCGGGTGTGACGGTATCCGCAATTTTTATAATCGCGTCTTTATCGATAAGCAGAGCGCCCAAAAGGGATTGTTCCGCTTCGAGGTTGTGGGGCGGGATTTTGACGGTTGTCTCTTTCGCCATAGGGAGAGAATAAATCAGATGCAGTGTATCGGATATGGGGGGTTTGGGCAAGCGCCTGAAATGGTAAGATATGCACCGAGTTATGCACACCATTTTTTGCCGGTTTATTGTGTTTTTTTAGAAAAACGCTATGATAGAAACATATTTTTGACATCATGTAGCCGTTGCGATGTTCTCAAAAATGATATGCGCCCATAGCTCAATGGTAGAGCAACAGCCTTTTAAGCTGATGGTTCTGGGTTCGAGTCCCGGTGGGCGCAGATTGAATGAAATGAAATCAAGTCCAAGTGACACAACTGCTTGTGTCACGTCCGTGACTCGAAGACCGCAGCGATGTTCGGTCAGCAGACCGAACCGCGAGGGGGCGGCCTGCGAGAAATTTTCTGCAGAAAATTTACTTGTAGGCGAGTCCCGGTGGGCGCAAAATTGAACACAGTGAAATTTTTGCACACAGGGACTCGAACGGGCAGCAGCAAAACAATGACAGAATGTCAGCAGTTTTGCGCCGATCGAACTGCCGGTGGCAGTTTGAGCGGCGCATGGGCAAAGGAAATACCGTCCAGTGGACGGTATGACTGCGGAAGTACCGGTGGGCGCAACAGAATTTGACATTCGGAAATTTGTACGGGCTTATAAG
>JACQWH010000046.1 GCA_016209345.1 Candidatus Uhrbacteria bacterium | reverse complement strand
TTCTAGCTTCTAGTGGTCAGCTTCCAGTGAAAGTCACTAGAACCTAGCCCCTAGCCCCTAGAACCTAGCCCCTAGAACCTAGCCCCTAGAACCTAGCCCCTAGAACCTAGCCCCTAGAACCTAGCCCCTAGAACTTAGAACCTAGAACTTAGAACCTAGAATATATGGCTTTCAGAATTGCGGGAATACTTCTTCCACAAAACAAATCAATCGAATTCGCGCTGCCGTTTCTCTATGGCGTCGGCTTAACGGCTTCTCAAAAGATTTTGACGCAAGCGCATATTGATTTTTCAAAAAAGACCAAAGATCTTACCGAGGATGAGCAGCAGAGAATTAGAGAATTGGTTGAGAAGAACTATAAGGTAGAAGGCGATTTGAGACGCGAGATCATGGGGAATATTAAACATCTCAAAGAGATGGGAACATATCGGGGCACTCGCCATGCGCGCAAGCTGCCGGTACATGGCCAGCGCACAAAAACAAATTCTCGAACAGTGCGCGGCAATGTGCGGAAAACGATGATGTCGGGCAAGAGAAAATTAACAAAGACGTAATACAGGTTCCAGCTTCTAGCTTCTAGCTTCCAGGTTCCAGCTTCCAGCTTCTAGCTTCTAGCGATCAGCTTCTAGTGACTAGAACCTAGCCCCTAGAACCCAGAACCTAGAACCTAGAACCTAGAACCTAGCCCCTAGAATATATGGCAGACAACCAAGACAAAGAACAGGATTTATTTGCAGAGCTTGGGCAGGCGGAGAGTGCCGCGCCCGCTTCTTCCGCTGTCGCCGAAGGAAAAAAAGATATTAAAAAACGCGGCAAGAAGAAAGCGGTTCGCCATATTCCCGTTGGCAATGCATACATCAAAGCAACCTACAACAACACGATCGTCACCTTTACCGACGTGCAGGGAAATGTGCTTGCCCAATCCTCGGCGGGCCGGCTCGGATTCAAGGGGCCGAAGAAATCAACGCCATACGCCGCATCATTGATTGTAAAAGACGCATCTGAAAAGGTGAAGAAATACGGGCTTATGGAAGTGTCAGTGTTTGTGCGTGGCATTGCATCAGGACGAGAAGGGGCGCTCCGCGCGCTAAACACCTGCGGCATGAGCATTAATTCTCTCAAAGACGTGACGCCCATTCCTCATAATGGTTGCCGTCCCCGAAAGGTACGAAGAGTATAACAAAAACACCTAGCTTCTAGCGGTCAGCTTCCAGGTTTCAGCTTCCAGTGAAAGTCACTAGAACCTAGCCCCTAGAACCTAGCCCCTAGAACCTAGCCCCTAGAACATATGGCTCGAGACAACAACGCACAATGTAGGATTTGCCGCAGGGCGGGTATAAAACTGTACCTGAAAGGCGAGCGTTGCTATACGCCAAAATGCGCCATAGTGAAACGCAACTATCCGCCGGGCGTGCAGGGCTCAAAAAAATCAAAGCCGCGGTTAACGCCGTATGGGTTGCAACTCCGCGAGAAACAGAAGGCAAAAATTTACTACGGTATGTCCGAAAGCCAATTCCGCCAATATTTTGAGACCGCAAGCAAAAAGATTGGTGATACGGGTGTGACGATGCAACAGTATCTGGAGATGCGCCTCGACAATGTCGTGTATCGTCTTGGTCTTGCCCATTCCCGTCAAACGGCGCGTGAGCTCGTCAGCCACGGGCATTTTTCAGTCAACGGCAAGAAGGTGACCATTCCTTCATACCAAGTACGGGTCGGCGATGTCGTATCTGTGCGCGACGGGAAAAAGAAATCGGCATATTTTGCGGGACTGCCGAAAATTATGGAGCGATACCAGGCGCCAAAGTGGCTCTCTGCCGACCAGGGAAAGCTGGAAGGAAAGATTGTCAGCATACCAACGCCCGAGGACGCTGCGCCGGTCTATGATATGAAGTCGATTGTTGAGTTTTATTCCCGCTAATCACACGTTCATTAGATAACCCCATTTTTTTATACGTATGGAGAATATTTTACAACCCACGAAGATTGAGTACGCGCAGGGCCTCAATCCCAATGAGACGATTGTCACCATAGAGCCGCTCTATCCGGGATACGGCATCACGATTGGCACCGCTTTGCGCAGGGTTCTCATGTCATCGCTCACCGGCGGAGCGGCATTTGCCGTTAAAATAAAAGGCGTGCTGCATGAATTTTCAACCATTCCGTACGTGAAAGAAGATGTTGTTGATATTATTTTGAATCTTAAGCGTCTCCGTTTTCGCGTGCATACCGACGAGACCGTGCGGCTGTTCCTTCGCGCGAAAGGCGAACGCGTCGTCACAGGCGCTGACATTGAGGCAAACCCCGATGCGGAAGCGGCAAACCCCGATACGGTCATCTGCGAAATGACAAATAAAAACGCGCAGATTGAGATGGAGCTCTTTGTGAAGAAGGGGCGTGCGTATTTTCCCACGGAGGCGCGCGACAAGGAAGCGACGGAGCTTGGCGCCATTGCTATTGACGCTCTGTTTACGCCATTGCGCAATGTGGGCGTGCGGGTGGAGAATATGCGCGTGGGAAATATGACGAACTTCCACAGGATTATTTTAACCATCGAAACGGACGGGAGTATTACCGCCAAGGAAGCAATTGTCGAGGCAAGCTCCATTTTGAAAGACCATTTTTCATTTCTCATATCCGGCGGCACTTCCGGCGATGCGCAGACCGGCGACGGTGAAGAAGACATGATGCATCCGGACGAAATTTTAGAAGCGATGGCCGAGCAGGAAGAGGATGAGTCCGACGATGAAGAGGGCGATGCCAAGCCGAAGAAGCGCGGCCGTCCGAAAAAAGGAGGATAACGTATGAGACACAGAGTACAGAAAAAAACATTGGATCGAAAGGCGGGACCGCGCCGCGCGTTGTTGAAAAATCTTGCGCTCCAGTTGGTCGCGTATGAAAAAATACGCACCACTGAAGCGAAAGCAAAGGTGTTGCGGCCGTATGTTGAGCGCTTGATTACGAAAGGAAGGACAAATACTCTTACCGCTCGCCGCGCGTTGTTGCGCGTTCTTCCCACGGAAACGGCAGTGAAAAAGATTCTGGAGGAGCTGGGTCCGCGCTATACACAACGCGCGGGAGGATACTTGCGTATTACAAAGACAGCACCGCGGCAGGGGGATGGCGCGCGGATGGCGGTAATAGAGTTTGTGAAATAACGTATGGCACCAAAAAAATCAGCACCAATCAAAAGAGAAATTCATACACTCAATGCTACCGACAGGCCGCTTGGACGGCTTGCAACGCAGATTGCGGTACTGTTGCGCGGAAAGAATAAGCCGACATTTCAGCCGCATATTGATGCGGGAGACAGCGTCGTGGTGGCGCATGCCGCGCAAGTGAAGCTTACCGGGCAGAAATTGACGCAGAAGGTATACCAGCGCCACTCTGGGTATCCGGGCGGTCTCAAGACAAAAAAATTGTCCTCGCTTTTTGCAGACGACCCCTCCCAAGTACTTCATCGCGCGGTATTTCAAATGCTCCCTGATAATCGTCTGCGCAAACACATGATTAAGCGACTGACCATAAGCAACTAAAGTATGAGCGAATCAACGACAATCAAGAAACCGCGAACCCCCAAGACAGATGCAGGACACGATGAACGGGATACCGCAACATGGCGAAAGGTTGGAAGACGGAAGAGGGCGATTGCGCGCGTTCGGCTTTCTCCGGGGAATGGGTCTCTGCTTGTGAACGAGAAGGAATACACGGCATATTTTAAACCGAAAGATATCCAGGATGCGGTTGCCGCTCCATTGACGCTGGTAAGCATGCGTTCGAAACTCGATGTATCCGCTCGTGTTGTGGGCGGAGGATTTCGCGGACAGGCAGAAGCGGTGCGCCACGGCATTACTCGCGCGCTTATCGATATGGACGGAGAACTGAAAAAAACCCTTCGCGGTGCAGGATATGTGACACGCGATCCACGCGTGAAGGAACGAAAAAAACCGGGACTGAAACGCGCCCGCCGTGCGCCGCAGTGGGCAAAGAGGTAAGAGAATATAAAACCGCTCCGGAAAAATCCGGAGCGGGTGTTTTTTAAGGGGAGGGGGATCTGCGCAATGCAAGATCCCCCAAAATTTTGTCTGAACACCGCCCCAGTGATTGAGAGACAGGCGATGTTCAGAACTTTTATATCTTATACCATACGGTTTCCATTGTCAAGGATTAAAATTTTCAGTACACTGGAGTCATGATTGGGCCGCGAACCATTGCAAAAAATTCTCTCTATTCCCTCGGTTCAAGCGTAGTGCAAAAACTTCTTACGCTTGCGTATTTTGTCATGGTTGCGCGCGTGTTCGGCCCTGAGGATCAGGGGCGATATAGTGCGGCAATTGCCTTTGCCACGCTTTTTTCAGTGTTTATTGATCTTGGCCTTTCTGCCGCGTTGACACGGGAGACCGCGCGTGAACCGAAAAAGGCATCCGATTACCTTGGACAGATGTTTCTTCTTCGCATTGTTTTGGGACTGGCTGTGTACGGCCTTATTATTTTTTTCCCCTTCGTATTGGGATACTCGCAAGAGTTGCGGAGCATGATCGCAATTGCCGGTGTTGCGGCTGTCATTGATACGGTGACGACATCATGCTGGTTTCTTTTGCGGGGATTTCGAAATTTACTCTATGAGTCGATAGGGTCTACGATAGCAGTGGTGGTGATGATGGCCGGAGGGCTCTATGCGATTGGGGTAGGGTTGCCGGCTATTGCTCTGGTGTATGCGGTACTTGCGGGAAGCGCGGCAAATCTGGCGACGGCACTGTGGACGATATTCTTCAAAGCGCGCATTCATCTTTCACTGCTGCCGGACTGGCGCATTATTCGGTATCTTGGGATGATCGCGCTTCCCTTTGCCGGCGCGGCTATTTTCTCGCGCATATATACCTTTGCTGACGTTGCGATTCTTACGCGTCTTGCGGGCGAGCATGCGGTTGGCTGGTATAGCGCCGGAAACAAGCTGATACTTGCGCTTAATATCCTTCCCGCGGCGCTGTCCGCAAGTTTGTATCCGGCGCTGAGCTCGTATGTTATGTCGGATACGCCGCGCGTTGCGCCCACGCTTGGGAAAGCCATCACTTTTCTCTCATTGATAGCGTTTCCGCTCGCCGTTGGCATTGGCATTACGGCGCCTGCAATCGTATCGTTTTTCTATGGTGCTGCGTATGGGCCGACCGTCCTCATAGTGCAGGTTCTCTCCGCAGGGCTCTTTTTTGCTTTCCTGTCTTTTCCTTTCGGGTCGCTGATAGCGGCACAGAACAGACAGCAGGTCAATACGCTTATTTTCGGCATTGCCGCGTGCGTCAGCATCGCCGCAAACCTTTTGTTCATTCCGTTTTTTTCAGCCCTGGGCTCGGCGTTTGCCGCGACGCTTACCATGGCGATCCTCTGTCTTGGAAGCGTTTGGGCGTCGCGCGATGTTGTGCGCCCGCTTGCACCTGCGCTGCTTGGCAAAATGGCGCGAATGGCGCTGTCTGCCGCGGGGATGGGCGCAGTGCTTTTTGTTTTTCAGCAGCAGGGCATGTTTTTTGGTTCGCTGTTCTTTATTGGCGTGTGCGTGTATGCGGCGCTGTGCATCATCACTCGCGTACTGTCAAAGCACGATATCGGGGAAATAGCGTACGCGCTTTCACGTAAGTAAAAATTGATAATTTATTGTCGCAATGTCTTCTTCTTGTCATCCCGGCGAAGGCCGGGATCCAGTAGAAATAGCATTCTTCGCATGGCCTTCAATAACGGATCGGAGTCCGGAAGACAGTTTCGTAATTCAAAGGATTTATTCATCAATTTGACAGAGAAAAAGCGCAAAAGAAAATATGAAAAAGACACTGTTGGTTACTCTTGATTTTTATCCGAACGTGGGCGGGGTTGCGGCATACTGGAAGAATATCGGCGAGCGGCTCCCGTCCTCGCAGTGGGTTGTTTTTGCGCCGCTTTTGCAAAAGGGAGAGCGTGAACTATCCGCACCGTATCCTATTATTCGCCGCGCGCTTCTTTCTCGGTTTTTATTTCCTCGTTGGTTGCCGCTTTTTTTCCACATTCTCAGCGCGTGCCGCGCTCACCATATTGAACGAATTATAGTCGGGCATATTCTTCCGACGGGAACGGTCGTATGGATTCTGTCAGCCCTGTTTCATATTCCCTTTATCGTCTCGGCGCATGGCCTTGATATTGCCGCTCCGCGCGCACACAAGCGAAAGAAGTTTTTGTGTTCGGCAGTCCTTCATGCGGCAAGCTGGGTGGTCGTGAACAGCAAGGCAACCGCAGCGGTCGTTCACGGCTATGGCGTGAGTGAAAAAAAGATACAGTATGTCTATCCGGCCCCGTCTATCACGCCGGCATTGCTCAAGGAATCGCGAGGAAGTCCTGCGCTTCCTGACGCGGTAAAGAATATGAAGATTATTCTCACGGTTGGTCGCCTGGTGAAGCGGAAGGGGCATGCCTATGTTCTGCGCGCGCTTCCGGGAGTTCTTGCGCGGGAGCCCGATGTCTTCTATTGTATTATTGGCGACGGGCCGTATCGTCAGGAGCTGGAAGCGCTGACCGCCGAGCTGAATATAGGACAGCATGTTTTGTTTACCGGCGTGATATCGTCGGAGGAAATAGCGCAGTGGTATACGGCGTGTCGCGTATTTATTATGACGCCGGAGGATATCGAGGGTGACATAGAGGGGTTTGGTATCGTGTATCTTGAAGCGCAGAGTTTTGGCAAGCCGGTCATCGGCACGCGCGTAAGCGGTGTTGTTGAGGCGGTTGCGGACGGCGAGACGGGCATCCTGGTTGAGCAGCGAGACACCAGTGCGATTCAGCGCGAGATTATTCACCTTCTCACTGATGTCGATTTTTCTCAAAAACTTGGCGAGGCGGGCAAGCATCGCGTTGCTGAGAATTTTCAGTGGAAACATCAAGCGGAGAAACTGCAATATTTGCTGTCTCTGTGAATAGGTATGAAACCCCCACTCTCTTGCCCCGCACCAAATTCGTATATTCGTATTGATTCGTAATTCGTAGGAGTAGTATGATTTCCGTCATCATCCCGGCTCTCAATGAAGGGAAAGTCCTGCCGCGAACACTAGACGGTATTTTTAATCAAACCTATAAGGATATCGAAGTCATTTACATCAACGACGGATCAACGGATAATACCGACGAAGTGATCAAACCATATCTAGATCGGATTACCTATATCAGACATGAAAAAAATTTGGATAACCAGATAAGCAGAAATGAGGGAATAGCTACCTCGCACGGGGAATACCTTTTTGTTTGTGATGGAGATATTGTGCTGCGAAAGGATTGCTTGGAAAAAATGTTGCGTGCGCTTGAGGAGCACATTGATTGCTCTTTCGCGTACTCTTCGTTTCAGTGGCAGCAGAAGCTATTCAAAAGCTATCCCTTTGATGTTGAGCGGTTAAAATGTATGAACTTCATCAATACGGCATCGCTTGTGCGAAAAAGAGATCACCCCGGATTTGATTCGTCAATTGGAAAATTTCAGGATTGGGATGTGTGGCTTACTATGGCCCTTGCCGGCAAAAAGGGATGGTATATCCCCGAAGTATTGTTTGCTCTTGGTGAAAATTTGGACAGGGAGGTGCGCGCCGGAAGAAGCAAGTGGCTACCAAAAATTATGTATCGTATTCCATGGCACCGGCTTGGTATTCATATCGGACAGATTGAGCGATATGAGAAGTGGAAAAAGATTATTCAAAAAAAACACGGGATTGTAACTCGTAATTGCTTGTCATCCCGGCGAAGGCCGGGATCCAGTCTATGAATAATTTGAGCATAGATTCCCGCGATGGCCATCGTGGGAATGACAATGGTAAGGCAAGTCGGCAGTTTCGTAATTCAGGGTAAATAGATTGAGGGGCGACTTTTTACGGTCGCCCCTCGGTTCTCCCTTTTCTAGTATCCCGGACAATCGACTATGACAGTCTGTCCATTCACGCTCCACCTGCCGCGAGTTCCTCCGCAGCATTGAACAGTGTCGTAGGTCGTTCTGTGGAGAAATGATTTGCATTCAGGGCAATTCGTGACCCGCATGACGTATTTCAACGTCTTACAGGTCGGGCACCACGTGCAGATTTCTCTTCCGGACATTTGTCTTTCCCCTTCTTCCACTCAACAGAGAGAACTTCTCAGCACAAGAGGGTGGACCATCCACTGATGATCAATCGAACCCATACTTATGTTGAGAAGAATCCCAATTGATTTTTTGATAACAAAAAAACCGCCCTGCTGGGGCGGTTTTCCGTACTTTTGATTTTTCAATGAAGCATTAAAAATCACTATAACCCCAGCAGTAGGAAGGATTATAGTAATAATATGCGCCGCTTATTGTATTAAAAGTTTGTACCATATAAGAGTAAAATGACAGAATGATTTGAGTATGTCAAGAAAACTGATTTGGAAACTGATTTTGTTGATTGGGTGGCATTTGCGCATCGTCAAGTGAGTATGGTCCAATCGTTGTTCGTTTTAATTTTTCTACGTACGCGCCCACACCAAGCTTTTCGCCGATATCGCGGGCAAGCGCGCGGATATAGGTGCCGCTTGAGACGGAACAGCGAATTGTGAGGAGCGGCCACTCATAGATCAGAATATCGATCGAGCGGATTATTATTTTTTTTGGTTTGAGATCGGGCTGTATGCCGGCGCGTGCCAGTTCGTATGCTTTTTTGCCATTGATTTTTTTTGCGCTGTACGCCGATGGCATTTGATCATAGGTACCAATGAAGGAGCACACAACCTTTTTTATATCAGTCAGCGTGCACTGTCGTAGATTGTCATCCCGGCGCAGGCCGGGATCCAGTTCGGATTCGTCACCATGAAAACGGGGATCTTCGGATACTATGATTACTCCCGTACAATCCTCGGTTGTACTCGTTGCTCCAAGACGAATAACCGCCTCATACGTCTTATCCATCCCTAAGAATTCCGCTTGTCGTTTAGTCGCATCACGACCAACAAGGATAATAAGAAGCCCTTCGGCAAAGGGGTCAAGCGTGCCGGCATGGCCAACGCGCCTGATGCCGGTTTTCTTTCGCACCATATTCACGATATCGTGTGATGTCGGCCCCGGCGGCTTATTGATAAGAAGAATCGAACTTGACATATTTTTTATTTATCCTATAATTATTTTTGGGTATCAAGTCGAAATCCTATCCGATAATCGGACACAAGAGCGCTTTCCATCAGGAAAGTGTTTTTGTTTGTGCTATAATGGTTCAGACGGAGTAGCGACTCCCTTGCTCTCCGTCGCAGAATCGTATGAAACTTTCATTTGTCATCGTATCATGGAATGTTCGGGAATTGCTCGAGTCCTGCCTTCGATCAATTTTTGAGCATACGACAAACCTTTCTTTTGAAGTGATTGTCATCGATAATGCGTCTGCTGACGACAGCAGTGCAATGGTAGCGGAAAAATTTCCGCAGGTCAAACTCATTGCAAACGATGAAAATAAAGGTTTTGCGGCCGCGTGCAATCAAGGAATTAAGGCGAGCTCTGGGGAGCATATCTTTTTTCTTAATCCTGATTCAGAGATCACAGAAAGCACTGTCAGTCGACTGACAGAATATCTTGATGCGCACATAGATGCTGGCATCGTTGCGCCACAGATTCGTGGTGCGGATGGAAGCATTCAAAAATCAATTCAACGATTTCCAACACCGCTCTCACAATTGGGTATTCTTTTTAAGCTTCGTAAAATCGTACCAGGATTGCTTTCGCATTATTACGCAGATGACTTTGATTATACACGCGACGAACAAGAGGTTGATCAGCCCGATGGTGCGGCATTGATGATCCGCCGGTCAGTTCTTGAGGGGGTTGGTGCGTTTGACGAGCGGTTTTTTTTATGGTTTGACGAAGTTGATTTATGTAAAAGGGTTCATGATGCTGGATACAAGATCGTGTATCTTTCGCGCGCCCATATCATTCACCACAGCGGGAAGAGTTTTGCACAGAAAGGAACCTTCGAAAAACAGCGTATTTTTTTCACGAGTTGCGCACGGTATCTTATAAAGCACCACGGTATTGCCGGCACGCTAACGGCCGTTATTATGCAGATTGCCGTTGGCGTGTTTGCGCTATTGGATGCAACAATTTCAGCACTTCGCCTTCCCCCACATGATCAGGAGAAAACGGGGACAGCCACCTTTTTTGCGCTGTCCCCGTTTTCTTCGCGGCTCTTCGGCGGTACACTTTTCGGTATTGTATCTGTTGAACTGCTTTCATTCGCCTCATACTTCTATGGCCCTATCGGCGCACTATCATTGGGACTCCTTGTCGCCGCTACATTTTTGATCACCTTTTGGCGGCTTGAGTATGGCATCGCCATTCTTTTTACGGAACTTATCATTGGATCGAAAGGGTATCTTTTTTCTCTCACGGTTGGTGATGCGACGGTGTCCTTGCGTATGGCGCTTTTTGCCGCAGTGATTGCAGGGTGGCTTCTGCGGAAAATGAAAATGGGGTCTGGCTCAATTTCCGTAAGGAATTTGTGCCTGACCCCATTTTTACGGTGGTATGTCGTTCTGGGCCTTAGTGTCGTGTGGGGTGTTGTCGCGGGACTGATGTGGGGGAACAACAGGGTGTTTTTATTTTCTGATGCGAACGCATGGTTGTTCTTTTTGATTCTCCCCGTTCTCTATTCCGCATTACGGAAAAAAGAGCACATCTATCGATTTCTCACGGTGTGCGTGGCGGCAATGACTGCCCAGATTGTTAAGGTATTGCTTGTTTTCTATATCATGGGTCATCGTGGCTTTGGAGAGGAGGCGCTTACGGCTGTCTATCGCTGGGTGAGAAGTACCGGCGTTGGCGAGCTGACGCAGATGGGGGGAATGTTTCGCATTTTTTTTCAAAGTCATATCTATGGGGTACTGTTCTTTTTTATTCTTTTGGTATTCGTTCACATGTTGCATGTGAAGTATGAGCGTACGCGTTTTCGCAATTCGTGGGTGCTCTACCTTCTTTTTGTTGGATCAATAGCATCACTCATTTTGAGTTTTTCGCGGAGTTTTTGGGTTGGCGGCGGATTGATGGTTATCGTGTTTTTATGTTCCGCACTTTACGCTGCGAGAAAAAAACCGGCACCGTTTTTACGTCTTATCACAACCGGTGCCGGAAGCACGCTCTGCGCTCTTATTCTTCTCTTCGTTATTTCTGCGATTCCGATTCCGTCGCGCGAGGCGGTCTTTTCACTCGACCTTCTCACCAATCGTATCGAGGATATCGAAAACGAAGCGGCGGCGGCAAGTCGATGGAATCTTTTGCCGATAATTTTTTCTGAGATCCAAAAAAATCCAATTGGCGGGTACGGCTTTGGCAAAACACTCACCTACACGTCGAAAGATCCGCGCGTTCTATCCGAGAATGCAACGGGGGAGTATACAACGTATGCCTTTGAATGGGGGTATCTCGATCTTTGGCTAAAAATGGGTTTTTTCGGACTCCTCGCGTATCTTCTACTCCTCGCCGCGATTGTTGTCCGTGGCGCAGATACTCTACGGCGGCTTTCTGAAGAGGGTATGCTGTTTGATGCCGCTCTTGTTCGCGGTTTTCTCTTCGGTCTTGGCGCGCTTCTCGTTATTCATTTTTTCACGCCGTACCTGAACCATCCTCTTGGGATTGGGATGGTGATGCTAGCGGGAGTTCTTTCTGAGCGATTGAATCCAAAGAATTCATTAAGCACTGACACGGAAAGACGGTTGTGATATGCTATACGCATATTACTTATAATGCACAGATGTATGCAAAACAACGCGCAGAGCGCCACGCATATCCCCGAGCCGCCGATCGCGAGATTTATGTTTGCCGATACGCGCTTTGCGCTGGTGTGGCTTCTTATCCGACTGTACGTGGGTTGGGAATGGTTGACAGCGGGATGGGCAAAATTCAACAACCCCGCATGGATTGGCGAAAGGGCAGGCGTTGCTATTCAAGGTTTTTTGAACGGGGCACTCGCCAAAACAAGCGGCGCGCATCCGGACGTCTCGGGGTGGTATGCCGCATTTATTCAAAATGTCGCCCTGCCAAACTCCGTGCTGTTTTCCTACCTCATCACGTTTGGTGAGATTGCGGTTGGCGTCGGATTGATCCTCGGGCTCTTTACCGGCATCGCGGCATTCTTTGGGACATTCATGAATATGAATTTTCTTTTCGCCGGAACCGTCAGTGTTAATCCATTACTTCTCCTGCTTCAGCTTTTTTTGATTCTTGCATGGCGCGTCGCCGGATGGTTTGGCTGTGACCGATGGCTTTTACCGTTGTTGGGCACACCGTGGGATCCGAGAAATTTAACCAAAAAATAGTCAGTTAAGATAGCCGTGGATAAATGCCGCACCCGTTACGACATTTTTTCCTTCCACTTGAAGTTTGTTTATTTCGAGATATTCGTCATTACCGCAGGATGCGAGCAGTCGGTCGCCATCAGCAAAAAATATATTTTCTTTTTTTGCGTTTCTAGATGAGGGTTGTGTGGGTTGTGCCAGCAAGATTTTAATTCTTCTTCCACGCCACTCTGTCCAGGTGCCGGGCCAGGGATTCAGTGCACGCATCATGGCATAGATTTCTTTCGCGCTTTTTGACCAATCGATTTTTCCGGATTCTTTTTTGAGAAGCCGGGTATAGGTTGCCCTATCATGTTCCTGCTCCCGCGGCACACCCCTTCCATCCGTCCATATATGGACGGTTTTGATCAGGAGAGGAATACCGATATCCGCAGTTTTTGCGGCAAGGGATTCTGTTGTTTCGTCTCCCGCCAGAGAGAATGTTTCTTGTGCAAGGATTGGACCGTGATCCATTTTCTCATCCATGAGCATAATGGTAACACCCGTTTTTGTATCACCTTGCAAAATCGCTTCCTGCCATGGTGTTGCGCCCCTATGGCGGGGGAGCAGGGATGGATGCACATTGATACATCCCTTTGGGGGGATGTTGAGGATTGACAGGGGAATTATTTGTCCGAAGGCAACGACAATAATGAGATCGGGATTGAGCTCTTGTATTTTTTCTGTCCATTCATCATCGCGAATATCATCGGGCTGATAGACCGTGATATTGTTCTTCTCCGCCAAGCGCTTCACGGGCGTCGGTTCAATTGTTTGCGCGCGTCCTGCCGGCCGATCTGGCTGGGTGATGACGGCAATCGGTTTGCAGTTAGCAGAAATCAGCCCCTCTAAATATTGAGCGGCATAGTCCGGCGTTCCCATGAAGATGATCCTATGTTTTTGCATCGCCGTTATTAATATGTTGAAGTTGTACGACGTTCAAGATGAAAAACAAGAATGAGACGCCGCTCCTTTAGGATTTTATAGAACAACCGGTATTCACCAATCCTTCTTCGCCAAGAATGCTCATCGCCCTTCATTTTTTGAAGATCACCAAAATAGGGATCAGCAGGAAGCATTCGTATAACAAAAAGAATTCTCTCCGCATAGTCGCGAGGAATTTTCTTGAGTGTTTTTTGCACCGAATGATCAGTGTGTAAATCCCAAGCCCTTGGCGAGATCATGATAGGATAGTGTCTTTTCTTTTGATAGATTTTTTTCCGCACGCAATAATGCCCGTCGCTGAGCGGGGGTGGGCGTAAATTCCATTGCCTTGCGGAGCGAGCGCAATTCCTCGTACTCTTTTCGAGCAATTATAATGAGCTCACCTTGTCTGGTTAAGTTTTTTGGGATTGTTAGTGTCTCCATAGATTTATTCAGTATAGCAGAGAAAAAAATGTGCACAAGAGCCGGTACGTCATAGAGGGCTTTTGATATTTTTCAGTGCAGGATTCGTGAGATGGGTATAGATTTGCGTGGTGCGGATATTTGCGTGCCCGAGAAGTTCCTGGACGTAGCGGACGTCCACACCATTTTCCAGAAGGTGTGTGGCAAAGCTGTGTCGAAGCGAATGGAACGAAGCATCTTTCTTGATTCCCGAGGATTTCAGGGAATCATCGAATAACTTCTGCGCACTGCGTTCATGTAATTTTCCCCCGCGATTGCTTTCAAAAAGATATTCATGGGGATCGCGTCCTGCCGTCAACGAGCACAGGTCGTTTTTTAATTTCTCGGGTAACACAGTGCGACGGTCTTTCTTTCCCTTTGATTGTCGAATGGTGACAATGAGTTCATTAAGATCAAGATCACCAACACGAAGATTTATTGCTTCGCTAACGCGCAAACCGGCGCCATAGGAAAGCGATAGAAGAAGATAATGTTTTTTATTTTTAACAACGTTAAGGAGATGTTCGATCTCATCTCGCGAAAGAATGACCGGCAGGCGTTGCGGGCGCTTGGGCGTTTTCCATGGAATGTGAACCGCCTGTCCAAGTACGTCGCGATAGTAGAAACGGATTGCGTGAAAGTGAAGCGTCACTGTCTGCGATGCCGACCCGCGATCATAAAGAGCCATTAAAAAAGCTTTCACATTATCGGGATTACATACCTGTACTGATGTGTCTTTGTGGCGAAGGTAGGCGTGCAAACAATTAAGGTATGTATCTCGCGTTCTACGGCTATAATTCCGCAAGCGCAGAAGGTCATCGGTTTGCCGGAGCGCCTGTTGTATAGTAGCGTCATCCATGATATATTGATGTTAATGTTGGATATTGTGATTATACAATAAGTACGTATAATATACAAATATTTATCACATTTTTACCATTACTTCGTATAAATACGAGTTAGCCAAAATGCCGCAGGCATTTTGGCTAATGCTCGGCGGTAAGCCGTCTGTCATCTGAATTGCCTGCGGCACTTCAGCTAACAGACGGTTATACGAAATGTCCGCCC
>JACQWH010000045.1 GCA_016209345.1 Candidatus Uhrbacteria bacterium | reverse complement strand
CTTATAAGGATTTATTTTTAGTCTGGATTCCCGCCTCCGCGGGAATGACAGCTTCGACGAAATGTGACAATTTTTTGGCGATTTCAGGGTGCGCCGATCTATTTACGCAGTTAACTGGTGGAAAAATACAGAAATCGTGTTTTTCGCATGTTTTTTTATGGCATCAAAAAGAAAATCACTCTCAGGGCTAAATCAAAACCAGCCGAACATATTCGGGCTTTTAGGTTTTAGTGATATTCCGGTAGAGCATAAATTTCAGCTTGTTTCAGGTATCGGGTCGTGGATTCACTCCGAGTTTTTGCTGCGCGTCGTTCAGTCGTTGACGAAGGAGCATATTGAGGAACTTGCGAGGATGGCAGAAGAAAGCGATACCGATGAGGATGTGCTGACAAGATACCTCCAGTCGGCGGTGCCGAACCTGAATGATCTTTTGCATGAATCAGTGATGGCTACTCGCGCAAACCTTAGCATTCAAAAAAATCTCATGCCAACAACCGTATGACAGACACCACAGAACAGCCAAAACAACCGAGCACTGAGGAGGGGGAGCTGTCAGTCGAACGCGCGCCAGTGCCGACACGCGCCGAACAGGAAGCCATTGCGCAAAAAAAAGATGCAGCGGCCGACGCTTTGCAATCGGGCCGAGCCGATACGGTGGCAGAGTATGGAAAGGCGGAGACCGCAGTTCGCACGCTTCAGACGCAGCGTGCTTTCGACGGTAAAGCCCCCGAAGGAATGGGTAGGGGAAGGATTGCGAAAACACTCGACGCCATCGGTGGGACTCTTCGCAAGGCGCTTGGAACAGCCGGAATGGTTGCCGCGATGTCAGGCGGCTTTGAGCTGTCAAAATTTACAACGCTCACTGCCGGAGCAGCACCACTTGAAAAGTCGCCGACAGCGGCAGAATCGGTCGACAGCAAAGCCGGCGCAAGCGTTCAGGAGTGCCGTCGCCTTTTCTCGGAGGCCGGTTCGGGGGGTGGTGAACAGCGCGGAAAAGAAGCGCTGAGAAAGCTCGTTGAGATCGCCCGAAAAGATCCCGCGGCATTTTCACAATTTCTCGAACAATCATATAAGCCGGCTGACCCGGAGTCGGGGAGGACGCTTTCAACCGATTGGGGCATTTCAAAAGCGGACATTGGGAGAGCAGTGTCTGACTCAAATAAAACGTTTTCACTTCGCAATACCGCAAATCTTCTAGGGCCGCTTTTGGATAGGGACGGGGACGTGAAGCTTATTTTCTCAAGCCCGAGCGAAGTGGTTGTCAAACAATATGCAAGTCAGGCGCTTCTGGATAAACCACATTCAGACAACGGGGTCGTTGTCAGGCGCGACGTCATGTTTCATGCCCAGCTGTCAGGACAGGACTATGGATTGCGTGGCGTGATGACGTATGATGATAAGGGCAAACCGCAGAGTTTTCTTGTCGATGCACAGTCACAAAATGCGCGTCCGTTTGATACCCATTCGATTCACAATCCGTTTGACGAACAGATTTCACTGCTTTCACAGGAGTTTCAGAATGAGTTTGCGCGGTATCAGCAGGGCGAGATGGGCGCGCGTACGCTTGGTGAATATGCAAAGCCTGGTCGAGAACTCGTTGAGCAGCTTCGCGGCATGGCTGAGCTGGAGAAGCGTGGTCTCACCGACGAAGCGCAGCTGGCAGCGCGAGAGATTGCCAAGGATGTTCAGAGGATTGAAAGCGGCAGGATTGCCGCGCGGGGAGAGGGCGAAGGGAAGGGGTTTTTCGACTTTAGTAAATTCCCGGAACGGGTACAGCAGGAGTTGGCGCGAGAAACGACAGACGTTGATGACGTGAAAGAAATTATTGCGACGCGCGGTGGCATGGCGCTTCGCCAGCTTGGGCGGGATATTGACAGGGAGGTTAAAAATATGTTCTCTGAGTCAAACAAATAACGTTTATCACCTGGCACTTGGACGAGGAGCGACAAAAGCGTTCATCCTGTTTTTGACAGTGTTTTTTTTATTTATTTGTGGTATACTCTAGCAAGAGTAAATCAAAAAATTCGCTGCGCTTTTATGAACACCCTTGTCAATATCAGCGTCGATCCTCAACTGTTTAATTTTACCCATCCCTCCTGGGATACGTTTGTCGTTATTTTTTTTGCCACCGGCGTTATTGTTTACTCTTTTTTTGCCAATCGCGAACGCCTGGCTGTGATGCTACTCGCCACGTATTCTGCAATTGCTATTATGACGGCTACCCCCTTGTTGAGCGGATATATAGCGCAGCTTCCTGTCGGGGGCACCTTGCCATATCGGCTCGCCATCTTTCTCGGCCTTTTCCTGATTCTCTTCGTGCTGTTTTCATACAATATGTCGCTGCGGTCTGATATGGGGCAGTCCTTGGTGCAAGCCGTGTTTCTCAGCGTTCTCCAGGTAGGTCTTTTCTTAAGCATTGTTCTGTCCTACTTGCCGCAGGATATTTTTTCAACGCAATTCGTAAAATCATTTTTTATCGACGATCTGCCTCGCTCGCTCTGGATGATTGCGCCGGTGAGCGCGATGCTTGTCATGCATAAACGCGCGCAGACGCCGGGAACGCAAACCTAGCTATGTCCGACGGACTTCTCCAAAAAAGGCCCATTCAGGAAGCGCCGCATCCCGAGCAAGCTGAAAAACACGCGGAAAAACACGAGCGGCCAAGCGCTGCGCCTACCGAACGCCACCCTGCTGAAAAGCCGAAGGCGGCAGGCGCGCCAGCAGCGATACCAACGGCTGCACCGGTGCGTCCGCTCAAAAAATCCGCATTATTGTCGAGCATAGAAAATGTTCTTGAGGAGGGACTGCTGTCCATTTATAAGGATCTCACGCCAAAGCAGCGCAAACAGTTCAAACACGAAGGAGAGCGGGTGGCGGCAACCATCGAGAAGGTCTTAAAAAAAGCGCAGGTCAAACTCATCGAGCTTATCCGCATCATCCGTCGCTGGCTCCAGATGCTGCCGGGCGTGAATGTTTTTTTTCTTGAGCAGGAAGCAAAGATAAAAGCGGAAAAGATTTTGTCGTTAAAGGGTCCAAGTGACATTCATGCAAAACGATAATGGAGCAATCATTTTTTTCCAATCTCACCGAGTTTTTCAGCGCGAATGTCTATTTTGCGCTGTTTTTCTGGCTTGTCATTGTCGGCATTGCCGGTTTTTTCACGTTGAAGATACTGCGTTTTATATTGCATAAAATTTTTGAAATCCCGCTTGCGCTTGACAAGAAGGTCTTGCAGATACGCGTCCCGAAAGAATCGGCGAAAAAGGAGGAAGAGGATAAATCGTCAAAAAAGGACTATAAGGAGCTGATTGCCGTTGCCGAAAGTTTCTATTCAGGGCTTGGGCACATCAGGCCGAAATTTCGGCCGCTTGCGTTCTTTATCGGCAGGGAAGACCACTTCGCCCTTGAGATCGTTGCAACAGAAGGGTTGATTAAGTTCTACGCCGTTGTGCCCGGATACCTGCGGCAGTTTTTCGAACAGCAGCTTCATGCGCAGTACCCTTCCGCGCAAGTCGAGGAAATTGAGGACTATAATCTCTTCCGACCCAAAGGCGTCATTCTCGGCGTCCCTATTGTCATGACAAAACAGTGGATGTTTCCGCTGAAGACCTATAAAAAGATGGATTCGGATCCGTTGAACGCGCTGACAAATGCGATGAGTAAGGTGGAGGCGACGCAGGGAGCAGCGATACAGATTATGATTCGTACCGCGCCAAAGGGATGGGGTCACAGAGGGCAAGAGGTTGCACGCGCCATGCAAAAAGGCAAGACGTTGCAGCAAGCGATGGGCGGGCCGTTTGGCACGGCAATGGATACCATTCTTCACGGCGTGCTGGGCGGAATACTGGACGCGGTATTTTCTTCAAAGGTAAAATCGCAGATGAAGGGCGATTCGACGCCGTTTCCAAAATTAACACCGACAGAACAGGAGCTGATTAAAACAATGGAGGAAAAAGCCGGAAAGGTCGGCTTTGAGACCTGTATCCGCGTCGTCACGTCTGCCGATCAGGAACATGTGGCAAAAATGCAGATGTACAATATCGCCGATGCGTTTGCGCAGTTTCTCGGGCCTGAGTCCGGCGCAATGCTGCGCAAGAAGAAATATCTTTTTTCGAAACGCGCGGTGATAAAAAGTTTCATCTATCGGCGATTTGACTACCGGCGGAAATTTATTCTCGGAACAGAAGAGCTTGCCAGCGTGTATCATTTTCCTCTGAGCAGTACGGAGACGCCGAATATTGAATGGCTGCACGCGCGTACGGCAGCCGCGCCGGTTGACATTCCGACCGAGGGCGTCATTTTGGGAGAAAATGTCTATCGAGGCACTCGCACGCTTATTCGCATGCTTCGAGAGGATCGCCGCCGGCACATGTATACCATCGGTACGACCGGCGTTGGAAAGACGACGATCATGGAGAACATGATTATTCAAGATATACAAAACGGAGAGGGGTGCGGATTCATCGACCCGCACGGCGAGGCGATCGCGCATATTCTGGAATGCGTTCCGCCCGAGCGCGCCGACGACGTGGTACTTTTCGAGCCGGCAGACACCGAGCGGCCCATGGGCCTGAATATGCTTGAGGGGGATACGCCCGCGGAAGTTGATTTTGCCATCCAGGAGATGATCGCTATTTTTTATAAGCTTGTCACAGACCCGTCGATGATCGGTCCGATGTTTGAGCACTATATGAGAAACGCGATGCTTACGCTCATGTCCGACCCCGCGCATCCCGGAACAATTGTGGAAATTCCGCGCATCCTCACGGATCGCGACTATCAGGCCTATAAATTGCAAACCGTCACCGACCCGATTGTCCGCGCGTTTTGGGAAAAGGAGCTGCCCCAGACAGCCGGCCAGACGAAAGGCGAAATGCTTCCGTATCTTGTTTCCAAAATAGGGCGCTTCATCGAAAATTCGATGATGAGAAATATTATCGGACAGGGACGCAGCGGATTCAATTTGCGCGAGGTGATGGACAGAAAGAAGATTCTGCTGGTTAACTTGTCAAAAGGGCAGGTGGGTGAAATCAATAGCAATCTCATGGGGTTGATTATCGTATCCAAGTTGCAGATGGCCGCGCTTGCACGGGCTGACTTGCCGGCAGAGCAGCGCCACGACTTCTTCCTCTATATCGACGAGTTTCAGAATTTCATTACCGACAGTATCGCAACCATTTTGTCAGAAGCGCGCAAATATCGCCTTGACCTTATTCTCGGACATCAGTATATCGGGCAACTGTCGCCAAAGCAGGGCGATACGAAGGTGCGCGACGCGGTGTTTGGCAATGTCGGCACCATCGTGTCCTACCGCGTCGGCGTCGATGATGCGGAGCTCATGGCAAAGCAACTCGCGCCTGTCTTTAATGAATACGATGTCATCAATGTCGAAAAATATACCGCATGCGTTCGTCTTCTTATTCATAACACCGCCGCTCGCCCCTTTTCCATGCGCGCGTTTCCCCCGCCAAAAGGCGACCCCAATATTGCCGATGCCATCAGGCAGCTTTCTCGCCTGAAATATGGACGCGACCGAGCGCTGGTAGAGGCGGAGATTCTCGAGCGTTCGCAGCTTGGATAGGGAGCATGCTTCAGTGGTTCTTCTGGTGACAGAAAGAGGGTTGCGTTGCCCCTCTATACACAATGGTAGTCAGCTGGTATCATTTTCTCTGGAGTCGCGTCGCCGAAGTAAAAGGAGGGAAAATTGACTGGGCGTGAGTGGTACGACAGGATAGTTGCAGAGGAGCCGGGGCTCCTTGTGCACTGCTATGGAAAGGAGATATGGATCCACGTTCCCACGGGGACGTGGGCGACCGGGACGTGGAACGTCGCGGTCGACGAGCTTTTTAAGAAGCTCGTCACCGTCCTCGGGCGAACGCTCGGGGACATCGAGGCCACGGAGGGCAAAAATCTCTATTCGGTCAACATCGGCGCCGGGCCGACGCGGGCTCGCAGTCCGCGGTCGATAAGGCGACGACGGGATTAGCTCGGCGGCTATGGATTGAAGTAAATTTCCATCCATAGCCGCTTGTATTTCGGAGTAAAGTGAATGGAAGGAGCGCCTTTTTTAATAGAAATCATTGAATATATGGATTACAAACGTCATATTGGGCGGCACGTCATTCGCCATCTTCTCGGCGCTCCATTTGTTTACCTCATGATCGTTCCGCTTGTGATCCTTGACGTATGCGCTGAGGTATACCATCGCATCTGTTTTCCATTATATGGCATTGCGTGCCTGCGTCGCTCGTCGTACATACAGATAGACCGCCAGCGCCTTTCATACTTGGGCGCATGGGACAAGATCAACTGCATGTATTGCGGATACGCAAACGGGCTGCTCCACTATGTGTCCGTCATCGCCGCAAAGACAGAACAGTATTGGTGCGGCATTAAACACAAAAGCAATCAGGGGTTTATCCCTCCCGCCCATCACGAACATTTTTTGGAGTACGGTGACGAAAAGCAGTACCGCGATTTTATCGACAAATAAGAATCCATGAAACAAGCATGTGACCCCTTCAACAAGGGGTTGAACTTTTTTCTTTTTGTGATACAGTTCTTTGAAATACTTTTTGAATTGTCGAACCTCTGCGCCGGATTGTTGGTCAGAGGGGCATACGGAGGGCGACGGCCCGAGTCTAAGGAATTTTTCAGCAGAAAAATATCCGGCCACTCTGGACAATAAGCCGATGCAGAGGCGGTTTCGATAATGTATACATATCAGTATGGATGTTCGGTCTCAGTCACATAATGACATTCCTAGTGCCCAGAACGATCTGGAATACGATCCGCTTCTCGAGGAAGGCGAAAAGCCCGTTTTGGAGCTGGATGATTTTTTTTCCGATGCGAATGCCGTATTCCCCGATGAAACAATAGCGTCGTCCAATGAACCGTTTGTATATGACTCATCTGCCTCAGGCATCGACAGCGTGCCCGTTCCTGACACGCTCCATGATGAGGGGGGATATGTTGACGAAACGGATTATGCTGTCGGGGATGATGCCGTATCTGAAATGCCCGTTCATACGGGACTGCACCAGCAGGCGTTTCGTCTTACCGCCGTAGAGCGAACGCTCCAGGAAATTCAAAAATATATCGGGGAGCTTCTTGTCCTGGTTCGCAAGGAGCTGCAAACGCAGACCGAGAAAAAAGACGCGCCGCGCGAGGAGAAGCCGCCGTTTCCCGACTTCCATGAGTATGAAGCGACAGAGTCGTCTTATGACACTCCCGTTCCTGACGAGGGCGACAGCGGAGTGCCGACATGTGGGCGGTCCTTGGAGTATTCTGACCGCATGCCGGAGATGGCGACATACATCGGCATATTCAACGGAAGTGCAATGGTAACGAGCGACGGCAGGGAGTTTTCTGTTCCGGAAAACTATGCATCCAAGTCGCGGCTGGTCCAAGGTGATGAGCTCAAGCTCACCCTGTCTCGGGAAGGCGCGATGGCATATAAGCAGACCGGGCCCGCGCCTCGCCGCCGCATTACCGGCATACTGGAGTATGATCCGGTTGAAGAGCGCTATACGGTCTTGTCTAATCGCGGACGGTTTTGCGTGCTTACCGCAAGCGTTATGTTTTTCAAGGGCGTTCCCGGTGACGCAGTCCTTTTAATTATTCCCGTCGGCAGTCCCTGTCAATGGGGTGCCATTCAGTCGCTAATAAAAAATACAGCCGTATGAACATATACCGCACCTATCGTCCGCGGACATTTGCCGAGGTTGCCGGGCAGGAACATATCAAGCGAACACTGCAAAACGAAATTGCAACCGGTACGCTTGTTCATGCGTATATTTTTTCCGGGCCCCGCGCCGTCGGGAAGACGACGACGGCTCGCCTCGTCACGCGCGCAATCAACTGTCTGAGCAGGAACGAGGGGGACAGCGAGCCGTGTAATGCGTGCGATGCGTGCATGGGCATTCTTGGCAATAAAACGCTGGATGTCATCGAGATTGATGCGGCGTCGCATACCGGTGTGGATAATGTGCGTGAAAACATTATTTCGGCAGCGCGCGTTGGGCGCGCCGGACTCATGTGGAAAGTATTTATCATCGATGAGGTGCACATGCTTTCAACCTCGGCATTCAGCGCGCTCCTTAAAATTCTGGAAGAGCCGCCGTCCAATGTGCTTTTTATCCTTGCGACGACAGAGCTGCATAAAGTGCCGGCAACGGTGGTGTCGCGGTGCCAGCGGTTTGATTTCAAAAAAATTCCTCCAGACGCGATGCGTGCGCGCCTGGAACATATTTGTTCTCTTGAAAAGAAGAAGGTGGACGCATCCGTGCTGGATGCGATTGTGCGCCTGTCGGGCGGCTGCCAGCGCGATGCGGAGTCGCTGCTTGATCAGGTACTTTCACTGGATGAGAACCATATCGACATGGAAAAAGCGACTCGTGTCCTGCCCATAGGTTCGCTTGAGCTTGTAAAGAAGTTTGTTTCCTCAGTCATCGGAAAGGATGCAAAGGAAGCGCTGCATGCTTTGGACAGCGCGATTGAAAACGGTATCGACGTGGGAGTTTTATGCGCCGACATAGTGGAGTTTTTGCGAACAGCGCTGCTCATAAAGGCGGGCGCAAAAGATCTTATCGCGGAAAGTGACCATGAAATTCAAGAACGTGACGCGCTCTGCGCGCCGGTAAGCGAGGCGGAAATCCTCGCATTGCTCGAGTATCTCCTGGCGGCGCAGCGCGACATGCGATATGCGTCGCTGTCCCAGCTGCCCCTTGAGATAGCCATTGCGAAAATGTGCGGCGTACTTCCGCAAACGTCTTGATTTTTTTCTTTCGCACGGTATAGTGCCTATACAGCGCATTGATGCGGGATGGTGTAAGGGCAGCACTCCTGACTCTGAATCAGGCAATCGTGGTTCGAATCCACGTCCCGCAGGTTTTGAAATAAATAATCATTCATTCATTACGTTTTCTATCAATATGTCTGCTGTAAACAGCCGTTCATATATTTTTACGTCCGAGTCAGTCACCGAAGGCCATCCGGATAAAATCTGCGATCAGATTTCCGATGCCATCGTTGATGAACTTATTTCACAAGATCCGTATTCGCGCGTTGCGGTTGAGGCATTTACGACCACGGGTCTGGTGATCGTCGGTGGAGAGGTTTCAACCGAAGGGTATGTCGACGTGCAAAAAATTGTGAGAAATGTTTTGCTTGGAATCGGATACACAAACCCTGCTTACGGGATTGATTATGAAAATTGCGGCGTCCTTGTTTCAATTCACGAGCAGAGCGCTGATATCGCTCGGGGCGTGGTCGGGGACCGAGCGATCAAAGGAGCGGGAGACCAGGGGCTGATGTTCGGCTATGCGTGCACAGAGACGCCCGAGTTAATGCCGTTGCCCATTACCCTTGCCCACACATTGGCTGCGCGGCTTGCGCATGTGCGAAAAGCAGGAGTGCTGCCCTATTTGCGGCCCGATGGAAAGTCGCAGGTTGCCGTTCAGTATGAAAACGGCAAGCCGGTTCGCCTGGATAATGTCGTCATCGCGGCGCAGCACGATCCGGAGATTTCATTGGAACAAATTCGAGAAGATATTATTCGAGAAGTGATTACGCCGGTGTGCGGTACGTATCTAGATGAGAGAACCAACTATTTTATTAATATGACCGGACGCTTTGTCGTGGGCGGGCCTCACGGCGATACCGGACTGACGGGACGTAAAATAATCGTGGATACGTACGGCGGGCGCGGACGGCATGGCGGGGGATGTTTTTCGGGAAAAGATCCAAGCAAGGTGGACCGGTCGGGGGCATATATGGCCCGATATATCGCAAAGAATCTTGTTGCCGCCGGTCTTGCCGAAACAGTGGAAGTGCAGATCGCCTATGTCATCGGCAGGGACCATCCCACATCGGTCATGGTGGATACATTCGGCACGGGCAGTGTCGATGATGCGCTGCTTGCAGGCATTGTCGCGCAGAGTTTTGATCTTTCACCGGAAGGCATCGTCGCGCATCTGGCGCTGCGCCGGCCCATTTATCAAAAAACAGCAAGCTACGGGCACTTCGGAAGAGGAGAAGAAGAGTTTACCTGGGAGCGAACGGACAAAGCCGAAGAGCTTTCGCGTGCGGCAGCCGCCTTATGGTCCAAATCATATGGGAAAGGAAATCATTACATGGCAAGCGGTCAATCAGGTTCTCAAGGATTACGGTGACCGGTATAAGGCATATCCCATCTATGCGGGGATTGGTTTTTTGCTGCCCGCCCTGGGAAATATCGGGGTTTTTTTTATTCCTCCGCTTGTTGTGGCGCGGATTATTGATATTCTTGTGGCGCGGGGGAGTATTTCTACCGCAGAGCTTTGGGTGGCCTTTCCACTGTTTGGCGGTATATGGCTTCTGGGCGAAGGATGCTGGCGCGTGGGCCTCCATTTTATCCTCAAACTTGAGGAGCGGGGACTCAACGCGTTGCAGACCCTTTCTTTTTCTCGGTTGGTGGAGCGCGACTACGCGTTCTATACAAATAATTTTGTCGGGTCGCTAACGAAAAAGGCGCTGGCTTTCGCACGGGCCTTTGAGGTGTTCACCGATACGCTGGTGTTCAATGTCGTCACCAACATTGTGACGATTCTGTTCGTTGTCGTAATTCTGTGGCGCTATTCGTTTTGGATTCCTCTTGTCCTCGTCCTTTGGATTGCAGCGGCACTGTGCGTGGCCATCCCTCTTATCAGGCGGCGGTCGCGGCTTGTTGCGTTGCGGCATGAAGCAAACAGCAAAGTAGCCGGCCGGCTTTCGGACGCGATTACGAACATGCTGGCTATAAAGGCCTTTGCAAAGGAAAAAACAGAACTCGCATCGTTCGGATCCACCGTGGATGATTTTACGCGGCTCTATAAGAGGACCGGCAATTACCAAAATTTAAGAATCGATACGGTGCTTTCGCCCATCTATGTCGCAACAAACATCTGCGGATTGCTTCTCGCTATTTTCTATTCGCAAGCATTTGCGCTGCAGCCGGGCGCGGTTGTGGTTATTTTCAGCTATTACTCGCTGGTGACGCGAATTATTTGGGAGATAAACCGAATTTATCGCAATATCGAGTCATCAATCAGCGAGGCAGCCGAGTTTACGCAGCTTTTTATAACGCCGCCAACAATTCAAGACAAACCTGACGCAACATCTCTTATTGTAAGCAAGGCAATGGTACGGTTTAACCGTATCACGTTCAAATATAACGATACGGATGAAAAGGAACCGGCATTTCTCAATGATTTTATCCTGAACATCAATGGCCATGAGCGCGTAGGGCTCGTCGGGCCAAGCGGCGGAGGGAAAACAACCATTACCAAGCTGTTGCTGCGGTTTATCGATCTTCAGTCGGGGAGCATTACGATTGACGGACAAGACATCAGCACAATGACTCAAGCATCGCTGCGCGGCGCCATTGCGTATGTACCACAGGACCCGCTTTTGTTCCACCGCTCGTTGGCTGAAAATATCGCGTATAGCAACGAGCGGGCAACGCATGCCGATGTGGTGCGTGCCGCGAAACTTGCGCATGCCGACGAGTTTATCTCGGTGCTTCCCAAAGGATACGATACCCTGGTGGGTGAGCGTGGTATTAAGCTGTCGGGAGGACAGCGCCAACGCGTTGCGATAGCCCGCGCTCTTCTCAAGCAGTCGGAGATCCTTGTGCTGGATGAGGCAACCAGCTCGTTGGATTCTGAATCGGAAAAATATATACAAGAAGGGCTGTGGGAACTCATGAAAGAAAAAACTGCGCTGGTCATCGCCCATCGGCTTTCAACGATAAAACACCTCGACAGAATTGTCGTGCTTGACCAGGGGAAGATCGTGCAGGAGGGCACGCACGATGAGCTCATCAATGCGAAGGGATTGTATGCGAAGCTCTGGAGTTTGCAGTCCGGCGAGTTTATTTGATTGACTACTATGAAAGCATCGGATTTGTTTATAAAGTGTCTTGAAAACGAAGGCGTCACAACCATTTTCGGCGTACCCGGCGAAGAAAATCTTGATTTTCTCGAGTCGCTTCGCACGTCGTCTATCCGGTTTGTCGTCACGCGTCACGAACAATCGGCTGCATTCATGGCCGCAACGCATGGGCGCCTTACCGGACGCGCCGGTGTTGCGCTCTCGACACTGGGTCCGGGTGCGACGAATCTTGTCACCGGCGTTGCGTTTGCCCAACTGGGAGGCATGCCGCTCATTGTCATTACGGGACAAAAACCAATCAAGAATAGCAAACAAGGAAGATTTCAGATAATTGATGTCGTTGACATGATGAGGCCCCTGACGAAAATGACAGAGCGTATTACCAGCGGCGGGCGTATCCCTTCGCTTGTCCGCGAAGCGTTTCGACTCGCAGAAGAAGAGCGGCCCGGCGCCGTTCATCTTGAGTTGCCGGAGGATATTGCCATGGAGGATGTGGATCGCGCACCGCTGCCGCGCACCATTCTTAGGCGTCCCGGTCCCGACCCGAAGGCGCTGGATGCCGCATGTGCCATGATTCAATCGGCGCACCGTCCGCTTATCATCATCGCAAACGGTGCAAACCGCAAGCGCGTGAGAAAGCACCTGGCAGCATTCATCGAAAAAACAAAAATTCCTTTTGTCAGCACGCAGATGGGAAAAGGCGTCATCGATGAGCGCAGCCCATACGCAGTGGGAACCACAGCCGTAAGCGAGGGCGACACAATCCATTGCGCGATTGATGCGGCTGACCTTGTCATGGTTATCGGTCACGATGTCATGGAAAAACCGCCGGCGTTTCTTGACTACGCAAAACAATCGCTTCTTCATATCAATTTCTATTCCGCGCATACCGACGACGTATATATTCCCACTATGGAAGTCGTAGCCGATATTGCCCATACGCTCTGGGCACTGAGCGAGAGGATCGTGCCGCAAGCGCATTGGGACACGTCGTATTTTTTTCAGGTGCGCCAAGCGGTCCGACAAAAAGGCGAGCCGGACGCCCCCTCATTTCCCATCAAGCCGCGCGCGCTTGTCTGGGCGCTCCGCCGCACAATGCCCGACGACGGTATCCTGTCCCTTGATAATGGAATGTATAAATTATGGGTGGCGCGCCACTACCCGGCCTATGAGCACCATACGGTTCTTGTCGACAATGCATTTGCGACAATGGGCGCCGGTTTGCCAAACGCGATTGCGGCAAAACTTCTCTATCCGGACAGAGCGGTCGTTGCGCTGTGCGGCGATGGAGGATTTATGATGAACTCTCAAGAAATCGAAACAGCGATGCGGCTCGGTTTGGATATCGTAATCATCATCGTCAACGACGGAGGATTTGGTATGATACAATGGAAGCAGGACGCGCATCACATGCCGTCGTTCGGCCTGAAGTTTTCAAATCCTGACTTTATCAGATACGCAGAAAGCTACGGCGCGCGTGGGTATCGCGTCACGCAATCCGACGATCTCGAGCGCCATCTGCTGCGAGCGCTTGGGCAAAAGGGGGTGACGATTATTGATTGTCCCGTTGATTATTCTGAAAATGTGCGAGTGTTTACGAATGAGATTGCATCAGGAAAATGCCCCGTACCATAATTTACGATACTTCCGATATTCGTATGGATCATTGATACATGATAGGTGCTGATACCAATACTCTGATAATTGACCTAATTAACCTAAGCGCTCTAATTATTCTAATGAAATCCCAATATCCCAACGCCCCAACCATCCCACAAGCAGGTATCTCCCTCCTTGAGTTCTGGTGTTAATGTATTCTGTAGGGGTTAACTGTGTAATGAAATCGGTGCATCTTTACTCTCCCAAAATCGCTAAAGCATTGTCATCCCGGCGCAGGCCGGGATCCAGTCTATAGCTATGGTATTTCCTTATAAGGAT
>JACQWH010000041.1 GCA_016209345.1 Candidatus Uhrbacteria bacterium | reverse complement strand
TTTTTCAAAACCCTCGACAAATTCTTCTATACTTTTATCAAAAAAGGCAACGACCATACATGGCAAACTTAATACTTTCGAATCACCCCGCGGACAATGGCCGCGATTTTCAGTTCGCACCGCGGAACAAGGACGGGGTACTTTGTATTTCCCGGACGCAGGACGACCTTCGCGCCATCGCGGACAAAATATTTCATGGTCCATTCGTGGTCAATCTCGGCGATGACGATGTCACCCGACCGCGGCTGAACACCGCGCTCGGCGAGCACCATATCTCCTTCGACAATCCCCGCATCTTGCATAGAGTCGCCGGTCACTTTCAAAAGAAATGTTGACTCACGATGCGGAACCAGCCACTCATCCAAGCTCAACGTATCGCACAGCTCCTCTTCGACTGGTGACGGAAATCCGGCAGCTACGGTTCCCAGTACCTGCACGCCCCGCATGCATCGTCCGGGAAGCAACCTCCCCTGCTCGTCTTTTAAAAGAAACTCCCGCTCAATCAACTTATCCACAAGCTTACTGACAGCATTCTTTGACTTATACCCAATGAGCTCCGCAACCTCCTGAAAACTGGGCATCCGCTTCTTTTTGTTATAAAACCGCTCTATTTTCTTTACTGCTTCCCTCATACCTTTTGTTTTCGTCTTATATGTTAGATGTTCTATGGGTAGTATAGTGAACAATCGTTCACCTGTCAAGAAAATAGATGAACGAATAGGCACACTTTCTATTTTGCACGATCGTGCAAAATAGAAAGTGTGCAAAAAAAATTGGATCACAAGGAAATGCAGAGGAAATGGGGGAAATGAATGGGGGAAATGGGGTCAGTCCCCATTATCCCTGCATAGCTTTTCATTATCTCTCCAAAATGGTAAGTCAAACGCATGCTCCTCATGCCGCGGATCAACGTAAATTTGCTTTTTCATTTTTTTACGCCCGATAGGGTGAATATTTTTCTTTCTCTGACTACGAAACCGCCGATAAGATTTTGTTGGAAGTATTCTCTTAGCCTCTCGATCAGTTGCGGTCTGTTCTCCTCGGAAACTAAGTTCCAAAGACTGAGCGACCGAACAAGAATAAGAGCTTCTTCTATCGTATACCGTTCGTCAATAGTGAAAAAATTTTCTTTAACCTCGGTAAAAATACTTTTGAACACGCCTGTCTTAAAATGTTCTGTGGTGCTGTCAAAATCTTGACCAGCGTACTTTTTTAATATCGCCGTATATCCTTCCATAAAAGCGCTCTCACGATTACTCTTCAGCGCGGCAAAGAAGATGCCTCCCCGTTTTAAAACACGACTGATTTCAGCCAGGGATTTTTGGTTATTAAACCAATGGAATGCGGTAAATGCGACAACGATATCAAATTCGTCTTCGGGGAAAGGCAGTGTATCTGCCACGGCTACACTATAGTTAATTTCTGGACTGCGCTGTTGTGCCCGTTCTACCATTGCACCGTCTCTATCCACTCCAATCACGTCAAAACCATTTTCTTTGAGTTCGCGCGTGGATATTCCTGTGCCACACCCCAAGTCGAGTGTATGGGGAATTTCTGTGTTAGAAAATGTATGGAGGTATGCATACAAATCTGTGGGATACCCCCTCCGAGCGGAATCGTATGCCGTACGTAGAATACCGAAATTATTAGCCTGCTTCATAAAATTCTTAGCTTACTGCCCAAACTCACGCAAATAACACGCATCACACCACAAGGGTCTGACCGTCTCATGCGGATCGATCAGTGCAGAGAATTTTTTTGCACACACTGCGCACTGCGCATCATGGGGCAAGACAAACACAAACTTATACGTTTCTTCAAGGCGAGTGCGCCACGCTGTCCGAGGCAAGGCAACGCGAAGTTTTTTGTGCAAGGCGCCTTCTTGCGGCGTGATCTTAAAAGCGCGCTGTGTTCGTTTACACAAAAATGTTTGGCCGTACCATTGATCGTCAAACTTGCTGAGGTGATCCGGCATGAGATCAACAGACATGCCCTCATCATGGGATACCTGCGCCGGTCGCCGCCGCGCTCCTAATTTTTTTGACAGTTCGTCGTCAATTGGGAAAAAAAACAACGCCTCATCATCATAATAATACGGGCTCATCGACATTGGCCACGACTGTCCCCACTCGCCGGTCTGCTTCATGTGGTCAACAATTCGCACGCGCAATTTTTCATACTCATCTTTTGCATACGGCTTATTCAAAATGCAATATTCGCTTTTTCGCAACCCGTAACAGCCGAAGCAGTCATGCGACTGAAATATAAACATTGAATACCAGACAGCAAACGAGTGTTCAGCCATTGCGGAAAATAGTATGTCGCGACTCGAGAGAATTCCTCCGCTACACAATAAATGATGTGACCCTTCCCATCCGGACGCATCGGTCGAATCATATAATTGCTGACCATACGAATTGACGTTATTTTCCCCATCTGTAAGATTAAAACAATTGTGACAATTATTGCAATTTTTGAGCATGATACCGTCAGAATTTTCACAATTCACAACACGCTCTGCGCGCAATGGTTTATCTGCCAAAAACCGCTGCCATGTTCCAATCTCTTCCTCGAGTGTACGGAAGGATTGTAAATCAATACGCTCAACAATTTTGCTATATTCCTCCGGCGAGTACTGTTTGTTTTGAATACAGTAGTGCTTATTTTTTATATTGGAGCACTGATAGCAATGAGTACAGTCCTGGCAATTATACAAAAATGTTGAATCCGTACACCGGGCGGAAAAATCAACGAACAGCGCACGATAGCAGTCCTCGCTTTGGATGCAATAAAAACACAGTTCGCACCGCGTGCACGCAAACAATTCAATGCTGTCGCGACACTGAAAGGCAAGGGACGAGTAATGGACGTTTTCCGACTCCAAAGAGTTAAACGTGAGGTAGCAGTGCTTGCAACCAACTGAGTAATTGCAATAACTGCAATCCTCACACCGAAGCAGGGTCAAGCTCGGTTTTGGAACAGCCAAAAACAACTCATGCCATTGTTCAAAAAAGGGCCGGCTAAAATCAAACGCGCGCCCGTACTCACGCGGATCAAAATCCGCACTCATCCAGTACGACCCCTCATAAATAACCGGAAAATGTTCCGGATCAAAATTTGTCAGCATGCGCTGTCCGGTTCGCGCGTCCTTAGTCCAATAGAGATTAAACGTATTCCAGTATGCGCTCGGTGCGCGCAAACGCTCCAGTGGGTGCAAGTCGGACAGAGGAACATCCCACTGCCTATACATCTCTTTCTCCTGGTCAGAGATCGTAAACTTTTTTCCGGTAATGCGGCAGGTGCGCTCATCCATAATTGCCTTGAATTTAATGCGCCATCGCAAGAACACTATTCACGACATCGGGAAGGTCGGTGCAGGCAGCTTCGTTGTCTACTGCGCCGGAAAAATGTCCGGCATTGTGTTTGATGATTGTTTTTGCGCCAAGTTTTTCTTTCAATATATCGGAATGACGCGGGGGAACGAAAGGGTCGTTATCCGAGTGAATCGCGACGAACGTTGCGCAATGTTTTTTCATCGCCTCAAAATCAAACGGCGTCTCAAAAAAATTGCTCAACTCTTCAAATCCAAGATCGTCGGTATAACCAGCAACGAGCATCGCACCACCAACCATCTCGCCTTCAGGCAGTGATTCCAAATATCGCATGATCGTTGCGCATCCGATACTATGGCCGATCAAAAATGTTTCTTCATCGGGTTTCCCAATGATGCTCTGTAACTCGGGAAGCCACAACGAAAGTTTTGGCGCATCGGTTTGGGGCATCGCGGGAACAAAGACATCAAATCCACGCTGCTCGAGCTCTTTTTTTACGGCAGGATACCAGCAGTATTCCGGCGTCCCGCTCCAGCAATGAATGATGATTACTCGCTTCATATTATCTTATGAAAACTATTCTACTCGTCATACTGCTCCCCAGGAAAAAGTTCTTGCCATCGCTTTCTTAAAAGCGCTCCTTCTTGCTCAATGCTCCTCATCCGTATACCCCTAAAGGTTGTTTCCTTCTTCTCCCCCTGTTCAAAAAATTCATCATCGTATTTACCGGTCATGCCGACTTCTGCGAGAACGCCATAGCCCCCCCCAAAAACCGCTCTATCATTGAGAAGACCCCATTGCTCATCGGTATAACGCTCCTTTTCTTTTTGCAATACCGCCTTAATTTTCTCTATCTCGCGATACAAATCGTCCTTCTCCTGCCCGGGTTCACTCCTACCATACGTTGCCACTAAAGCATTCAACTCTTTCATTGTTTCAATAAGCGCGAGTTTTGCAAGCCCCTCTGGTTGTATTTCACCGCTCATAATCAATGTTCTATGATAAAATTGTCGTGGTACCGACTATCTATCTGACGTAAACTGCTGACCGGCAGGGCCATGTCCTTTGTGTTTCCATTTGCGTGCTACTTTGATACGCGCAAGTTCGCGTTCCATCTTTGCGGCAATGGTTGCATATTCTTCGGCGTCAAAGCGCTTCTCTTCCATGAGTTTCTCCGCCGCTTTTCGCGCTTCTTCTGCGCGTTCTTCTATAATCTCTTCAACACGTTCTGCGGTATCGGCCAAAATTGTCACGCCATCATGCCGCACCTGAAGCATACCGCCCGATACCGCCAGCGGAATAATTTCACTCCCCTTTTTGATGATGAGTTCCCCTGCTTTCAAGAGCCCCACCAATGGAATATGATTGGGCAATACCGTAATCTCGCCATCCATTGTCGGGATAGTCACTTGGTAAACGTCTTCGGAGAAGACGATTTTTTCCGGGGTAATAATTGAAAGTTGCATGAACAAAATTTATAATCAATTAATCTAAGTGCTCTAATTGACCTAATTAACCAAAATAAATCCCAAAACCCAATTCGCAAAACTTTTTGGTCATTAACATTTTGAGCATTTATTAGGTGAATTAGAAATTAGGTGAATTAGGTCAATTTCGACGAAGTTGCTATGCAACTTCGTCAATACTTCCCTTCATATAGAACGCGGACTCGGGTTTGTCGTCGTGCTTGCCATCAAGAATCTCGCGGAATCCGCGGATCGTTTCTTTGAGCGAAACGTATTTTCCGGGAACACCGGTGAACGTCTCTGCGACGAAGAATGGCTGTGAGCAAAATCGCTGAATTTTGCGCGCGCGAGAAACCGTAAGTTTGTCTTCCGGAGACAACTCATCCATACCCAAAATCGCAATGATATCTTGCAAATCTTTGTAACGCTGCAATATGCGCTGGACTTCGCGGGCGGTTTTGTAGTGTTCTTCACCAACGACTTGAGGATCAAGAATCGTAGAACTTGAATCAAGCGGATCAACAGCCGGATAGATGCCAAGCTCCGCCAAAGGCCGCGCAAGCAGAACCGTAGAGTCAAGGTGTCCAAACGTTGTCGCCGGCGCCGGATCGGTAAGGTCATCTGCGGGAACATACACCGCCTGCAATGAGGTGATTGATCCTTTTGATGTTGAGGTAATGCGCTCCTGCAGTTGTCCCATTTCTGTTGCAAGCGTCGGCTGGTATCCGACTGCGGAGGGAATGCGTCCCAAGAGCGCCGATACCTCTGATCCCGCTTGTGTAAAGCGAAAAATATTATCAACGAACAGGAGCACGTCCTGTCCCTCTTCATCACGGAAATACTCCGCCATGGTCAGCGCGGTCAATGCAACGCGAAGACGCGCGCCCGGCGGCTCATTCATCTGTCCGAACACCATCGTTGTTTTATCAAGCACACCGGAGTCCTTCATCTCGTGATAGAGATCATTTCCTTCGCGCGTACGCTCGCCAACACCCGCAAAGACCGACGTACCGCCATGCTCTGCCGCGATGTTATGAATCAGCTCGGTAATGACAACCGTTTTACCAACGCCGGCCCCGCCAAACAATCCTACTTTGCCGCCCTTCACGAAGGGACAGATGAGGTCAATGACTTTAATGCCGGTTTCAAATACCTCAATCTTTGTTGACTGATCTTTGAATGGCGGGGAGTCGCGGTGAATGGGTAATCTTTTTTCTCCGAGCACTTTTTCTTTGCCGTCAATCGGCTCGCCAAACACATTAAACATGCGGCCCATCGTGCTTTTGCCAACCGGAACTGAGATGGGCATTCCCATGTCTTTTACTTCACAATTCCGCTTGAGTCCCTCGGTAGGACCCATCGAAATGGTGCGCACCCTGTTGCCGCCAAGATGCTGTTGAACTTCAAGGACAAGCTTTTCACCGTTATTGTCCAGTTCCAATGCATGAAAAAGACCGGGGAGCTTCTCGGTAAACTCGACATCAACGACCGGACCGATGACTTGCTTTATTGTTCCAACATTTACACTCATATATGTATCATCATGATTTCATAATAAACTCGTTGTCCATGAAGAATTAAGAAGTAAGAATTA